>JBFWYS010000026.1:0-15477 GCA_050186175.1 Pseudobdellovibrionaceae bacterium | reverse complement strand
ACTTCGAAAAAGACCTCAAAACTCTTGTCGATTTAAAAAAAATAAAAACAATAGAAAATAAATTTGAACGAGCCTCTCTAAAACCGATTCTTAACATAGAACAACTCTTGGATCGAGCCGGTGGATTTATCGGAAATGGCGGGAATGCCGTTATCTGTGAAAAAAGAACGGTTTCGCTTGATATTGCCGAAGGCGAAGCAAGTAGTTTAATTCCCCAACTTGGAGACTCAACTCTCGATGAGTTCGAAAAAGCAGAACTTGCGATTGCGCGAGTGGGTGCTATCAGCCCTGAATTGGGAGTTCGTCTGCTAAATGAGCTCGATCTTTTTAAAAAATCGAGCGAGTTTCTTAAGGACTTTAAACTTACAAAAATTTACGATTCAAAACACAAATATTTGCCAAAAGACTGTTCTAAAGTCCGGCAGATTGCAAGCCATCGAGACACGGTGATGCCAGGCGAGGCTCTTTATTCTATCGATGCAAATCTTTGGGATCGAATGGATAATAATAGTAAAGCAGCTCTTGTGCTTCATGAAATTATCTATCGTCTTGCTTTCTTAAATGGAGCTCGTGATTCGGTTTCAGTTCGTAGCTTTGTTCGCTTGATTGTTTCGGGTCGAATCTCTCTTGTCGGCGCTCGCGACTATTACCAGTTGATGATTGCGACTTATTTGCTTCCAAATGTTCACTCATTTGTTTTTCAGGGGTATCGATTGGCCCTTACTCCGCGTGCGTTTACCAGCAAAGACCTCCATAAAGCTGACATTTCGGATTTCGCAATTGAAACAGATATTCATGGTCGGATCATAGGAGGAGCTGTTCTTAAGGGAATGGGCGGAAAAGAAACTGTTGAAGTCTCTTTCGAAGAGCTTTCTTTAGGTTCAAAGCACAGTTTGTTACCTTCCACGGCTGAGCAAGCAGTAGATCTTCCTTTGATTTATTTCGACAGTTACGGGATTCCTAAAAAGGTTCGTTTTAATAGTGGGTATAGAATTCCTTATTCTTTTATGAATGAAAAAATCTACTTTCAAACGGGCTCTAGTGGCGGATTCCTCTACTTAGATTCGATTGGTCTTCCTACTGGTGGACATATACTTGAGGGAATCACATTGAAACTCAGTGGGGCTAAAGAACCAACTACATTTGATGTTGTTGTTTTTGAAGGTGATCACATCCGACGGGTTTATTCAAAAGAGGTTGTAAGCGATTATCCAAACAAGACAAAGCTTCTGGTAAATGCTACGATTCCAGGACTAGTTATTTCTGTTGGAGATCTGTATTGCCATCAAGAAGGAACAGTGATCCCAATGCCTGGCGAAGTGATCTTGACTCAAGATTTAAAGATCGACATCGTTGAAATGATTAAAGAAGAAGAAGCTCGCGAGGACGGAAATCTTCTTGTTCTAAGAGAAATTGTTGAAGGACGTGCGGTCCCTTGTAAGGATTAGGCACTAGCTCCCTGGAGCAAAATTCTTAGGTTTTCCTGAGTTTGGATGGTTAATCGCTTGTGGAGGTGGAGGCATAACTGATTGTGCTTCTGGTTCTGCATCTTTGAATCGGCTGTAGCGAGCTTCGAATTTTAGCTTCACAGTTCCAGTTGGACCATTTCTCTGTTTTGCAATAATAACTTCCGCGTTTCCATGGGCATCAGGATTTTCTTTGTCATAATAATCTTCTCGGAAAAGCATCATAATCACGTCGGCATCTTGTTCGATAGAACCGGATTCACGTAAGTCACTAAGCATTGGACGGCGGTCGGAGCGGGATTCAACTCCACGATTTAGCTGAGCGAGAGCAACTACAGGAACTTGTAATTCTTTGGAGATAGCTTTGAGAGTCTTTGAGATTTCTGCGACTTCTCTTTCGCGGCTTTCGACCTTCATTTTCATCTGCATGAGCTGCAAGTAGTCGATCATAATAAGGTCAAGGCCATGTTTTGCCTTTAAACGTCGGCATCTGGCGCGAATTTCGTGAGGACTCACTCCCGAAGTTTCATCAATGTACATGTGAGATTCGCTTAACAAGCCTGCTGCATTGATCAATTTTGGCCAAGAAGCCTCAGGAATTTTGCCTGTTTTAATATCTCCCATAGAGATTTTGGCTTCGCTTGCGAGAACACGCATCATCAAGGAGTCGTTACCCATTTCTAATGAGAAGAAAGCAACGGTCTTCTTTTGCCTTAAGGCCATATGCTGAGCCATATTCAAAGCAAAAGCTGTTTTTCCCATTGAAGGACGAGCGGCTACGATAATTAATTCGCCTGGGTGAAGACCGGCAGTCATTTTATCGAGCTCTGTAAATCCGGTTGCTATACCTGTGATGTCGGATTTGCGTTGGAAGAGTTCTTCGATCTTCTCAAGGCTTGATTTCACGATTTCCATGGAGCTTACGAGTCCACCAGCCGCAGATTGATTTCCGATTTTAAAAATTTCGCTCTCGACTTCATCAATAAAAGTTTCAACATTTGAAAACTCAGACCTATGAGCTCTTTCGATGATCTGAGTGCTAGTGTTGATCACTTTTCTTAGGAGAGATTTTTCGCGAACAATTTCAGAGTAAGATCCAACGTTTGCAGAAGAAACTGTTTTGTTTAAAATCTCTATGAGATATTCCGCGCCGCCGATACTGTCCAACTCTCCTCTCGTCTGCAGGAGATTTGACATCATCACGACATCAACAGGTTGATTTTTATTTCTGAGTTCAGCGATTGTCGCAAAAAGTTTTTGATGAGCAGGTTTGTAGAAATCTGCCTCGCTGATTTTGTCTTGAACTTGGTCCCAAGCGTCTGGGTCTAACATCAGGGCACCAAGAATAGAAATCTCGGCTTCCGTATTGTTGGGTGGAGCTTTTAACACCAAACTTTGTGACATAAGAATCCCTTCCGCAGACGGCTGTCCATAAAGAAAGACGGGCCGAAATCAAAGATGAAAGCTCGGGATGACCCGTTGATGTCCATAAAATAAAAATAAGACTCACTGAGTACTATTTTTTATAGATGTTATAACTAAATTACTTTTTTGACGCGAATTTTGTAGATGTCAATTTTCTTCTTAAGAGTGTTGCGGTTGATGCCAAGCATTTGTGCAGTTTTAACTTGGTTGCCATTATAAGCTCGCAAAGCAAGTTCAATAAGAGGTTTTTCTACTTGCTCAATTACAATATTGTACAAACCTGTAAGCTCGACTTGAGCTTCCTTTTGTTGATTAAAGAGAACTTCAAGTTTGCTTTTTACAAGCTTCTCAAGACTCACATGGTGAAGGTTAGCGACGAACAAGCTGTCTGTCGTAGCAGGCAATGCTGTAACAGGCGCTGATGTACTGAGTGGTGACACTTGTGTTGACGCCATCAATGTTGATTGAAGACCAGCTGCTACAGCTGAAGTGTTGCTTGAAAGACTTGATGAATTGTTAACTTGTGAAAATGTTGTCATGGAACTCCTGCTAGACTCCGCGTGTTTCTGGAGACCAAATATACTTATGCTGCTGCAATTGCAACCTTGCAGATGAATTATTTTCGAGAATTTTTTCGGCGAGCCAACGTTCCGAGATTTTCCCGAATGAAGGACTGAATAACACGGTGTATTTTTCGAAAAGTTCATGACGTTTCGCAAAGTCATTTGACCATAGAAAATCTTTTTCGGAGCAGATGACAAACTTAATTTCAGTATTGACATTCAAAAAATTCAAATTTTCTTCAAGGAAAGAATCAGGTGCTCCGCTGTCGGGAGTTTTAATGTCTAAAATTATTTTTATTCTAGGGTCGACATCCTTGGTACATTTTGAACCGCTTGTTTCCAAAGATACAAAATAACTTTCATCGCAAAGCGCCTTCATCAAAGGCAACACTTCTTTTTGTAAAAGAGGTTCGCCGCCTGTAAAGCACACATATTTTGTTTTAAAGGCCTTGATCTTTTCCAAGATCTTATCGGCGGCCCAATGCTCGCCTTCGTAATATGCATAGGTGGTGTCACAGTAAATACATCGCAAATTGCAACCTGTGGTTCTAACAAAAACGGTCGGCTGGCCTGCGTAGGTGGACTCTCCCTGAATACTGTAGAAAATTTCATTTATTTTAAGCATTTGGAAGGTTGTTATACTCCTTTTCCATAGCCCTAAGTCAAGGTTCTACGAAGTTGCTTCCCTCCTCTGGAATGCCTGTTAAAATTATTGGAGATGAACCCTATTTTAAAAAAATTCAGACAAGATATTTCTGCGGTCGTATTCCTTGGCGCAGGCCTCTTTGTGTCCCTTTCGCTTTATAGCTATACGCCATCCGATCCCTCTCTGAATTCCATTGGTCAGGGGCTTCTAGTTAAGAATTATTGCGGACTTGTAGGAAGCTTTTTGGCCGACATTTTTTATCAAGGATTTGGTTTGACTTCATGGCTGTCAGTTGTCGGTCTTCTAAGTCTCTCTTTAGGAGCTTTTCAAGGTCAAAAACTGAGCCTTAAAAACCTGCGATTTTTATGGGCTGGACTCTTGATTCTGACAGCTTCAGGCTTATTGGCGATGTACTTTCCCGAAACTCGCATTTTCAAAGACCAGATTCTTTTGGGCGGCCTTATTGGTTGGGCCATTGCAAAGGTCTTAACAGGAATTCTAAACTTTGCGGGCGCGGCAGTGCTTTTGTGGAGTGCGGTCACTATTTTAGTTGTCTTTTATAGCGAAAAAACTTTGGCGGAACTGACACGATTTCCAGTTGCGCGATTGGCTCGTTTTAAAAATGAATTTTTGCCGCTCGTTTTCAAATGGTTTCAGCAGCTCTTTAAAGCTGAGAACAAGAAAACCAAGATGAAGATTGAAGAAAAAGAAGAGGCAAAGAAGCCTCTTTTTAAACTTAAACCAATTACAATTGAGGAACCAAAGACCCAGGACCCAGATGAAGAACAGTTTTCTTTTGAAACGCCTGAATACGAGGAAAGCCCAGCCGATCCCAACGAGGATCCAGCTGTTCAAAAGAAAAGAAAGGTTGTTCTTAAGGCCAAAGTTGTACGCAAAGTTGAAAATTGGCAAATGCCGAAGCTTTCCTTGCTCGAAGATCCTCCAGCGACTCGAATTAAGGTAGACGAAAAGGAACTGCGACGAAAAGCCGAAGTGCTTACCGACAAGCTTGCACAGTTTAATGTGAACGGACAAGTCGTTGCTGCGAAGCCCGGTCCCGCCGTAACACTTTTTGAGTTTAAACCTGAAGCGGATGTTCGCGTGAATACCATTGAAAACTTTGATCAAGATTTATCTCTAGCGCTCGCTAGCGAATCAGTGAGAATTATTGCGCCGATCCCTGGAAGAGACGTCGTCGGAATTGAAACGGCGAATTCACAAAGAGAAACCGTCTATCTAAAAGACCTTCTTGCAGAAGAAGCGTTTTGGGATGAGCAAGTAAAGTTGCCTGTTGCCCTCGGAAGACAGGTAAATGGAGACCCTAAAATCGTAGATCTTAGAAAAATGCCTCACTTATTAGTGGCAGGCACAACCGGTTCCGGTAAATCAGTATTCACAGTTTCTACTTTGGTGGGAATGATATTCAAACATTCTCCTAAAACTTTAAAATTGATTCTAATAGATCCAAAACAGGTCGACTTAGCGGCCTTCAACTCGATTCCACATTTGATCATGCCACCGATATTTGAACCTAAAAAGGCGGTAGGAGCTCTTCGATGGGCTGTTCGAGAAATGGAAAAGCGTTATCTTTCGATGCGCAAGTTCGGAGCACGACAACTTGAGGAGTATAACGAAAGGGTCAGCAAGCTTTCTGCCGAGGACATCTCTCTTCATGAAAAGACAAACGAAGAATACGAGCAGCAAGCCGCCACAAAATCGCAAAAATATTATTACCAAGAACTTCCTTATATTGTCATCGTCTGTGAAGAGTTTGCAGATCTTATGACAGTTGATAAGAGCAATGTAGAGCAGGTGGTTGTGCGCTTGGCGCAAATGGCCCGAGCCTGCGGTATTCACCTGATGCTCGCGATGCAATCACCGCGAAAGGAAGTTGTTACGGGACTTATTAAAACAAATATTCCAGGAAGAATTTCTTTTAAAGTGGCTTCTAAAATGGATTCTAGAATTATTCTCGACGAGTCTGGCGCGGAGACTTTGTTAGCTCGCGGGGATATGCTTTTCCTTTCTCCAGGTGTCGCAAAACCAATGCGTCACCACGGTCCTTGGCTCTCGGAAGCTGAAATTTCAGGTCTCGCAAAATTCTGGTCTGATCAAGGTGAACCGGAGTTCGATCTGGGTGCGATTAAAGCGATTGATGGCTCTGGTGGTGGAAATGATCTCGGCGGAGGAATGGGTGACGAAGGCGATACTGATTATGATGAAATGTGGGATCAAGTCGTTTCAGATATCTCTCAGATGAAAACCGTCAGCGCTTCCCTGCTTCAGCGAAAATACAATTTCGGTTATCCACGCGCGGGTCGAATTATTGATATGCTCGAGCGCGATGGAATTATCGGACCCGCAAATGGAAGCAAAGGTCGCCCTGTTCTTGTGAACAGTTACGAAGATAGATAAACAAAATTCAGAACAAATATCCAAATAGCGGAGTTTCGCTTACATGTTTAGCAAAGCCATTGCGGAGCGCAAGAAAGCTAAGCCTTGACTCTAAAATAGACGGTGAAAAGATATTTATGCTTCATGCGGAAGCCCGAACAAGACCACGTTATTTTAACGTTCAAGGAGGATTTATGTTTAATTTTTGGTTCAGAAATCTATTAGTCGCAGCAACTGCGCTATTCGTTGGATACTCGGCAGGAGCAAACACTCCAGCAATTGAGATCACAAATGCAGTCATTTCAATGCAGCAAGATGCGGCTTTCTCTGATGTTGAGACAATGGCCCTTAACTGGAAAATCGGCGATTCTTTAAGTTACAAGATCGCGATTGGATTTTTTAAGGGAACAGCGGTTGTTTCTGTTAAAGAAGAAGTGACAGAGGGATTTTGGCTGAATCAAGCAATCGAAATCAGCAATCAGAAAATGGACGCACAAATGTTGATCGATAAAAACACAGGCAGAACTCTTAAGTTGATCGTAAATGGAAAAGAGGAAACCCCTCCAGATCCAAATGACATCGAGTTAATCGATATGAAAGAAGATAGAATCACAGTTACGGCTGGAACATTTGATTGCATTCACATTCGTGCTCGAAACAAAAAAGACAAAAAAGAGATCAATCAATGGGCGAACCCAAGAGATCTGCCAGTGACTGGAGTGCTAAAATCTATCGCCCCATCTCAATTTGGCAACGTGACAATGGAACTAACTTCATTTAGAAAGAATTAGATTCCATGGCAGATAGGAGAAGCAATGCGCTGGATCTCGTTTTTAATTATAGTTCCAAGCATTGCTTTTGCCGCAAAAACTAAGGAGAGCGCCGTTAAAGCCTCTTCTAAAACTCCTGTTCAAGATACTCTAAAAGAATCGATCGAAAAAGCGCACAATCTTTCAATTCAGAGAGATCGATTTCAGGCTTCGCGGTTGTTAGTTTCCACGATCAAATCTGACGAAAAAAAATATTTAAATAACAAAGAGCTTATGCGCCAGCTAGAGCAAATTTCTACAGTTTTTTACACGGATAAAGGACAACAAACTTACGAATTGGCGTTTTCACTTCGGGATACGGATCCAGCTGCATCTTTAGCACGTCTGCAGGAGGCTCTTCGTCTTGAGCCAGATAATGTTACAGTTCTTCTGGCATTGGCTCGTCATTATTTGCGACAAAAAGAATGTTCTACGGCGCAGACGAACACGAATCGCGCACAGGAAATTGATCCTTATTCAACTGATGTGAAGCTAGCCATAGCACAGACTTATGTTTGCTTAGATAAAAAAGAAGATTATTTTGTTTTGCGTGCCAGTCAGGATAATAAGATTACTTCGAGTAACGTTTACTGGTTAATCTTAGAAGCCGAAATTCTTTATAAAAGCAAACAGCTTGAAAAAGTTAAAGAGCTTGCAGGAACAGCAGCTAAAACAGATCCAAAATTTCCGGAGGCTGTTTACTGGCAATGGCAAGCAGCCGGCCCCGAGGATGCCGTTAAAGAGGCCCAAAAATATTTGAATCTCTGTAAATCTCTCTCAGAAAGAAAGGCTCGAAATTATCGGCAAGAGCCCTTTCTTTGCAAAAGAGTTGTGGATGCGGAAGCTTTGATTGCAAAACCGGGAGCAACCGAATGAGATTTTCTGTTTTTTTATTCATGTTATTTGGTCTTTGCGCGTGTGGTGTAAAAGGAAAACCGCTTCCACCGCTCACGCCAACTGAAATTGGGCGTGGCGAGCCTACTTACCAGGGGGCCACAAAAACAAAATCAAGTCCCGCACTTCAAAAATATTCTGATGACGAAGATTGGCCGGAAACCTCTGAGCCTTGGGACGATGACGAAGACCCCTACCTTCAAAAGAGTTCAAAAAAAAGGCAGAGAAAATGAAGGCTCTGACTTTTACAAAAATGTCGGGTGCTGGAAATACTTTTTTGATTGTGGATGCGCGATCAGGAGAAGTTCGCTCGAAACTTCAGCGTTATATTCGGGATTCTCGCGCAGATTTAGCCCAAGAACTTTGTGAGGGGTCTAAGGGCGCGCAGGCCGACGGTTTGATTTTTTTGGAGGAATCTAAGTCTTATGATTTTAGGTGGGACTTTTATAATTCTGACGGGTCTCATGCGGAGATGTGTGGCAATGCAGCTCGTTGTGTGACTCGATATTTTATCGATCACGGAAATGAGAAAAAAAACAAAGTTGTTTTTGAATCTGTTGCCGGCGAAATCGAGGGAGTTATTCTTAGCGATGGCCGCGTTCAAGTGACAATGCCAGAGTTTAAAATCGAAAACGCTCAAATGCAGATTTCAGTTGGTACGTATACGGAGAATGCTTTTTGGGTCAACACAGGTGTTCCTCATCTGGTCGTCGAAGAAAAAAATGGCCTTCGCCCAGAAAGACTTCGCGAAAAGGCCAAGGGGATGCGGTTTTACCCTGGGCTAGGACCTGCAGGAGCCAATGCGACCTTCTATCATTTAATAAACGGAGAAGGGGTTGAAGCCATTACGTTTGAAAGAGGCGTTGAGGATTTCACGATGGCATGCGGAACAGGTGCAGTTGCAGTAGCAATTGCCGTGCAAAAAGGAAATTTCAGCAAAAAAGAAATTAAGATCAGCGTCCCAGGGGGAGATCTTTATGTTTCTTATGATGATAAGAAGAATAAACCTTTACTCACAGGAGAAGCCGAATATCTCTGTGACATTCAATTCTATTAAGGGGTGCGCTCGTGGAAAATTTTAAAAAAGTTATTACAGCTCTTGTTACGCCTTTTAAAAACGGAAAAGTTGATTTTGAATCAATTGAGAAACTTGTTGAGCATCAACTTGAAAATGGAATCGAGGGATTTGTAATTAATGGCACGACAGGTGAGAGTCCGACTCTTACTGCCGGCGAGAGAAAAGAAATTTTTAAAAAAATGCGCGGAATTTGTGGCAGCGACATTCCCCTTATTATGGGAACGGGAAGTAACTCAACCCAAAAAACAATCGAGGATTCTCGTGAGGCTGAGGTCTTAGGTGCTGATGCGATTCTAGTTGTGGTTCCCTATTACAATAAGCCGCCACAAAGAGGCTTGATTGAACACTTTAATCAAGTGGCAGATTCTGTCGCAGTACCTACGATTCTTTACAATGTTCCAGGAAGAACGATTACGAGTCTTACGGTGGAATCGATAGAGACACTTTCTCGGAATCCAAAAATTATCGGTATCAAAGAAGCAAGTGGAAACTCTGAGTTTACCAAGGAAATTATACAAAAAACTCCAAAGTCATTTGTGATGCTTTCAGGTGATGACGGCACTTATCCTGAATTTATGAGGGTCGGTGGACATGGAGTTATTTCGGTCGCAAGCCACGTGATTCCAAAAGAAATGGTTTCATGGAGAAAAAAGGCGGCCGCAGGAGAACATTCGGGAACAAACGAAATTCGTAATTGGATGAAATTAATCGATCTTCTATTTATTGAAGCGAATCCAATTCCCGTAAAAATGGCTCTCTACATTATGGGACTGATTGCAAGTCCTGAGATGCGTTTACCCCTGGTCACACTCGGAAACAAAGAAACCGAGCTCTTAAAGCAGGAGATGCAACAGATGGGTTTGGCAAAATGAAGAAAATTCGCATTGCTGTAGTCGGCGCGAGCGGAAGAATGGGACAAGAAATTTCAGCGGTTGTAGATAAGGATTCTCCATTTGTTCTTAAGCTCGCGATCTGTCGAAGTGAGGTTGGTGGATATCAAAAACAAAGTTCTTCGTGTTCGGCAATTTTAAAAAAAGAAATTGATGTGATCATCGATTTTTCAAACCCCGAGTTATGTCTAGAAGCGCTTGAGGTTGCATCTAAAGAAAGGATTCCTTTTGTTTCAGGGACAACGGGCCTCTCTGAGAAGCAGTTTAAGAAATTCGAAAGTTTATCGAAGGGAATTCCCCTTTTATTTGAATCCAACATGAGTCTTGGTATTTGTATCTTAAGACAGGCTATAAAGGTTCTTGGAAAATTCACAGATGCGGATTTTCAAATCGAAGAAATTCATCACAAAAGGAAAAAGGATACTCCGAGCGGAACAGCGATCACTTTGCAAAAAGAGTTAGAAAAAGCGACTGGAAAAAAATGGCCTGCGCCACTTTCAATTCGTGGTGGAGGTGTTTTTGGAGTGCACCGTCTTTTGGCGCTTTCAGAAGAAGAAATTATATCCTTCGAGCATACGGCCTTAAATAGAAAGGTTTTTGCAAAAGGGGCCTTGCAAGCAGCCCTTTGGTTATCAAAACAAAAGGCAGGACGTTATCAAATGAGCCACGTTCTAGGTATCGAATAATGCCGAAACTATGTTTGATCGCTGTTTCGATTGATTTTGCAGAGGGAATTCGCGGCTTGCGTTTGGCCATTCACAAAATACGCGAAATTGCTTCAGTCGATCAAATTTCATCAGTCTACAAACATTTTCGAACCAGTCGAAAGGACGATCTCAACGCTGAAATTTGGGTGGCCGCCAAAATTACGACCCATAATGAAGCTGAAGATTTACTTGTCGATCTAAAAAAGATCGAAGCCGATATCAACCAAACCCGTAAAAGGGCAGAGATTTTCCTTGCCGCTTATGACGACGAGATCATCATGCAGCCAAGTCTGACCCTCCCCCACCCGAAACTTCAGGCTTTTGCTTTAATGACGATTTGTGGAGCCGAAATTTGGGGTGACTTTCGGCATCCTATCTTAAAGGAATCTCTGTCGCAGCTTGCAAAAACAGGTTTAGACAATACGACCTCGGAGTTTTTAGCTCAGGGCAAGACGCTCCTTGATTTTTAAAGGGATGAATCATACACCAAGGGAATACACATGGCGGGTTCGTCCGCTATTAAAGGGAGACTTATGAAGTTCTTTATCGATAGCGCAGATATCGAAGAAATTAAAATGGCAAATGTCCGTGGTTGGGTTGATGGTGTGACTACCAATCCTTCTTTGATCGCAAAGACAGGTCGTCCTTTTTTTGATGTTATTAAAGATATTTGTCGTGAAGTTAAAGGGCCTATTTCCGCCGAAGTTATTGGTCTCCAGGCAGACGAAATGTATCGTGAAGGTAAAGAGCTTGCAAAGATTGCTGACAATGTTGTTGTGAAAATTCCAATGTGTGAAGACGCTCTCGTTGCAGTTAGACGCTTAACGGCAGAGGGCATTAAAACTAATGTGACTTTGGTTTTCTCGCCGCTCCAGGCTTTGTTAGTAGCAAAAGCAGGGGCTTCAATGGTTTCTCCGTTCGTAGGTCGTCTCGATGATATTGGCCAAGATGGAATGGATATGATTAGCCAGACTACTCAAATCTTTCGAACGTACGAGTTCAAGACTGAGGTCTTGGTGGCAAGTGTTCGACATACAATGCATATCCTTCAGTCCGCTCAATTAGGTGCCGATATTGTAACTGTTCCTTATAAAGTAATGCAGCAATTGACTCACCATCCGTTAACAGACAAAGGGATTAAACAGTTTCTCGATGACTGGAATAAAGCTCAAAAAAAATAACATTCTTAAAAGCCTATTCACTTTCTTTTTGGCTGGCGGACTTTTTACTTCCTGCACCTCAACGCGCGGGGTCGTTTTGCGTGAGCAGCCTCAATCTTTGGCCAATATCAAAAAGGCTATTGCGGGTTCGATTCCAGGTGGAGTTCGGGTTAAAAGTAATAACGGCAGAGAGCATTCTTCTGCCTTTTTTGATATCGCGACTTACGAACTGATTGATGATCCTGAAGCAGTTGCCGAGCGATACTATGCTAAAGTCATTATTTTAGGTGATCGCAGACCTTATTCTCTGGATGTCATGGTTATTAAACAAAAGAAACAAGGCAATCAGTTTTATGATGAGTCAAATATCGTTGAAAGAGCTTCAAAAAAAGTCGCTTCCGACTTAAGAACTAAGCTTGTCCAAAGTCGCGAAGATACCAACGTTATTGACGAATTCAGAGCGTTCTAACTAGGCTATATAAGTGGGTATTTCTGCATTGGCGCGGAATAAGAGTGTTCCAATAACGACTCTTTTTTTACTCACTGTTGGAGTTCGGTGATCACTCTGAAGCAGGTTTTATTCTGTTGCTTGGTGCTTTTGCAAAGTCTTTGGTCTTTGCAATTGAATGACTCTGACTTTCGCGTGATCGAAAATCCTCTTGTCATTGAAACCCGAAAAACTCAGCCGCCATTTGCTGCTTTTGAAAATCTCGAAAGTCAGCCCGCATGGGAAGAATCTTGGACAGCTCTTGATAATTTAAACGATACTTTTGAGTCCTTAAATCACAAGGCAAAGGAAAAGAAAGTCGCCAAGACTTCGACAGTTGAGCGAATTGAGGAGATGGTGATTTCTAAGGCGGATTTTGAATTTTCTCCACAACAGGTTGTGGCGCTTGAAGAGATGCCAATCGAAAGTCCTCAAGTCCCACAACAGATCGCGCAAATGATTGCTGAAAATGAACCAACTCTTTCATCATCTCCTCCCTCTCGCGATTGGCTAAAAGATCTGACTCCAAAACAAAGAGATCGTCTAATCCAAGCTCATCAAAGTCACGGAACTCTGGATGAGGACTGGTCTTTACCTTCGACTGACAGTTTGATAGAGCAGAAATTTCAAGAAATTGTTTCTGTTGAACGAGCAAAGGAACAAAAGGTTTCGCTTCCATCAACCGGAGTGACAGTTTCATCTGAATATGGAAACCAGGGAGTGCCTAAGCCAAAATATTTAGAAGATTTTGATTCCAATTCTCCGGCCGAACCAAACCATACCGTTGCTTCAAGAACAGGTGTCGATGCGGGGGCTGAATCTAGTGGAAATGTTTTTATTACGGGTCCGTTCGAATTATCAGGTGGTCTAGCGATGACGGATAAAATGCATGTTGAGCTGCGCCGTTTTGAAGATGGAATTTCTAAGGAGGCCGGAAAGATTGATGTGAAAACCGGAAGATTTGAAATTGGCATTGAAAGAAGCGTTGGCACTTTGATTGCGACTCTTTCAAATGAAAAGGGACAAACGGTGGGACGAGGAGCCTATCGACTGTCGCATCTTCCTTTTTCTTTAACTGACAAAAAATCGATTGAGAATTTGACTCTACGTTTAACTCCGACAGTGAGTGGAGTTTTGGGTCGCGCGATTTCTGCAAATTCATTTTCTGGCCAGAAGATCATTGCAAAAAATGCGAAGGTTGAAATTGAATCTCTTGAACAGAATATTGAAACTGAAGCAACTACGGGAGTTTTTAAATTCGAGGATCTCTCCGGAAAATCTTTGGCTTTAGCAAAACTTGAGGCGAAAGGATTTGTTTCATCTCAAGCATTGTTGGGATCTGGAGATGAACAACCGGTTCTTATGTTTCCACAGGAAAAAATTGAAGCCCTTTACAGCCTACTAAAAGAAACTCACGAATTTATACCGCTTAAAGAAGGCGGAAATATAATTTGGGGACGAGTCAGTCAGGACGGCCGAGCCGTCGCGGGCATCGATATCAGCGTTGATGGCTATCAGGATCTAAAAGCAATATACTTTAATGAAATCGGAATTCCAGATCCAGCTCTTAAGGCAACAAGTGGCAGCGGTGCATTTGTATTTCTTGATGTTGCTGAAGGGTTTCAGTCCCTCACTGCTGCTAAGGGAAAAACCTATTTAGGACATCTCAATGTCGTGGTTGCTGGGGGATACATTTCTTCGGGTGACGTAAATATCGGTGGGTTTAGAGACAATATTGACGTAAAAGTTTTCGACGCCTTTTTAGGTGAGTCACGACCCGCAGAAGTGGCGCTACAAAGTTTCGAGTCTGAGTTCGAAGTGGATGTGAGTGGATTAAAGACAGTCACAATCCCGCAAGTGAATCGATCTTCGTTGGCGTGGGTAGATCCGGGTCAGCCGTATGCTCCGGCGCTTTACCACTACAATGATAAAGATGATTTTATTCATCTTCCGCTTATTAATCTTGACTGGCTTACGGCGCTTCGGCAGGCAGCGAAGATTGCAGATTCTATAGAGGTCGGAACAGTTATTGGTTTTGTAGACGAGGCTTTTGAAGTTTTTCTGTCAAATGGCTCGCGCTACCATCCGGGTAATGTCGTTTTTTTCGATTCTGTCGGCAATAAAGTAACGAAGCCGGTCGCTGGGGGCGGGTTTATTATGTTTGATGTACCAAATGGGACTCAGTCGATCGTTGTTGTTACGGAGAATAATTCTGAAATCGAAAGCCGTGTGACAACGGTGGAGAGCGGTCGACTCTCAGTTCTTCAGTTTCGATCTTTGAATTAGAGCGAAACCATTATTTTACAGATGCTGCTGAACCTATCGCTGAATCAAGTGAGTAAGCCTTGATTTTTTCTCTCGGTACTTCATGCGATTCAGGAATAAAAAGAGCGAATCCTTTTGGAAGAAAAAGAGATTTTGGATGTCCTTTTACATGTAGATCAGGATTGTGCTCGATCAAATCTTCGAAATTGATTTTTAAATCTTTTGACAGAGCATAAGCCGATTTTCCGAATTTCAACTTAAGTTTCGTCAAATCCGCAGGTCTTCCAAGCTCAACCTCTGGAAATAGAAAGTCCTTATATTTCTCTGCATGAAGGGCCGCTAGGAAACATGAATAAAAATTTGAAGAGGCAAACTGAAACGAAGCGGATTTGTATTTTTTTATAATAACTCCAAGATCCGAGCTATTCGTTTGTTTTTTGGCTTTACGCATTCCACCTGTTCCGTGATTATAGGCGGTTACTGCCAACGGCCAGTTGCCAAGTAACATTTTATTCTCCTCAAGGAGATAGGCTGCAACGCGAGTGGATTTTAAAGGAGACTTTCTCTCGTCTAACTTTTCGTTCATCACTAAAAATTTACGCCCTATAGAAGGCATGATCTGCCAAATTCCTTTTGCGCCGACCTTGCTTTCAGCTTTGTGATTAAAACTACTTTCAACAAGGGGAATTCGCG
>JBFWYS010000025.1:0-15518 GCA_050186175.1 Pseudobdellovibrionaceae bacterium | reverse complement strand
ACGTTAGGAACTGGACACCGCCTGTCGTTCAAAAATTGCTGTAGGGTACGGCTAATGTTGGAAGTGTCGCCTTTTAATCCAATGATCGACGACACTCGAGTGCCGACCGAAGACCAACGACAAGCAATAAAAAAATCCCGCCATCAAAACAATGGCGGGTCCTGACGAAAAATCAAAGTGATAGGACACGAGCAACCCGAAGTACCCTGCTAACATTCCCAAACCGGAAGAAACAACTAGCATCCACTTTAAATCATGAGTCCAAAAACGGCTCGAAGCCGCTGGTAACATCAAAAGACCGACCGACATTAAGGTTCCAAGCGCCTGAAAAGAAACAACTAAGATCATCACAATTAAAGCCAAGAAAACAAAATGAACCCATGTTCCCGACTTGCCGATACTTTTGAGAAATTCCGAATCGAAACACTCGATTACTAAAAGACGGAAAATTAGAAGTAGACCGCTGGTCACAACAAGACTGGTTCCGATAATGAGTGAGAGACTTGCATTGTCCACCGCCAAAATGCTTCCAAACAAAATGTGGATTAAATCAACTTGGCTTCCCCGCATCGAAATCAACATCACTCCCAGAGCCAAAGACATGAGATAAAATGTCGCAAAACTGGCATCTTCTTTAAGAGGTGTAAACCGCGTCACTAATCCAGAGAGCAAAGCAACACTGAGGCCTGCAATAAAACCACCTATTGTCATTGCAGAAAGCGAAAGGCCAAAAATAAAAAATCCAACTGCAACTCCCGGTAGAACTGCGTGGCTCATGGCATCTCCCACGAGACTCATCCTTCTCAGCAATAAAAAAGTACCAAGGGGTCCCGCCGCAAGAGAAATAAAAATGCAGGCCAATAAGGCATTTCTTAAAAATGCAAACTCGATGAAAGGAGAAACCAAAAAATCGATCATGTTGTCGGCGCCTCACAAAGTTCTTCGGCTTCCGACTTAATATCGTCCATTTTCTCAAAAGCTTTTCGCTGATTATCTTCGGTTAAAATTTTTTCGGTTTTACCCCAACCAATCAAATCCCGAGCGATGTATATAGTTTCTGGAAAATATTCTTTGGCTTGTGCAAGGTCATGCAGAACACATATAACCGTCTTTCCACTTTGATTCCACAAATGCAAAAGCTGCAAAAGGTCTTCTGTTGTTTTTGTGTCTAAAGAGGCAAAAGGTTCATCCAACAAAAGAAACTTTCCCTTCTGCAACATCAATCTCGCAAAGAGAAGTCTTTGAAACTGGCCCACAGAAAGGGTGCCCGCAGGAGATTTTATTTTTCCTGAAAGGCCCACCATCTCAAGTGCCTCGAGAGCTTCTTCTTTCATTTTTAAAGTTATAGATTGAAAAAAACCGAGATCTTTTAAAAATCCTTGGCATGCAACTTCGTAAACACTGAGAGGAAAAGTTTTATCGAAAGAAACTTGTTGAGGTAGATAGGCGAGATCCCGTGTGCTACAGTTTTCAAAATTAACAGACCCGCTTTCAATTTTTACCAATCCCACTAAAGCGCGCAAGAAAGTGCTTTTGCCTGCGCCGTTGGGTCCCACTACGGCCGTCATTGAGCCTGAAACGATTTTTCCAGAAATATGATGAACAGCTGGGTGTCGATCGAAAGAAACCGTTAAATTTTTGACCTCAATCGATGGCAAAAAAACCTCTTTGTTATTTCTGCCGGACCGGAATGGATCGATTTGCAGCTTTGCTCTTAGGAATGCGAAGCTCTAAAACCCCATCTTGATAATCGGCGTTGATGTTTTGTGTATCGGAGTTTGCAGGAAGAGTAAAGCTTCGGCTAAATTTTCCGTAATTTCTCTCAAGACGGAAAACACCGACGTTAGGGCCCATTGTCCTCAATTGGCGCTCACCTGAAATCGTAAGCGTGTCTCCATACAAATCAATTCGAATGTCTTCATTTTTAAGTCCCGGCAGATCGAAACTCAACATATACGCCGTTTCATCCTCAGTGACATCGACTTTAGGTTTAAAAAAGGAACGCTCCTGAGACTCTAATGGAAGCTCCTTTTGACTCCAAGCTCGGCTCCACATCTCGTCAAAATCATCTTCCTTATCCAGAAGAGACTGCGTTTTCTGATTTCTCCAGATGATTAAAGAATTTTTCATAGTTCGCTCCGAAAGAGTGGCCTATAAGTATAGTTTGAGGCCTGCTGTAAAACTGTCAAGCGTCGAAAAAGAGATATTTTTGTCGGAGCAAGCTAATGGATCTTTAAGTTTCTAGCTTCTAGCAAAAGAGGGCGCCTTGGACCCTCGCTCACTTGTGTTAACGAATTCCACAAGGATCCCAAGCCCCATTTCTTAAAAATGTTCTGAATTGATGTCGAAGAATTCATTGAATTGAGCTCTTCCCAAATACTACTCCAGTAAATCATATCGTTCAGTGTGACGATCTGATACGGACCTTTTACGTTCGCTTCTTTAGCTGCCTGATCTAAAGCATCAATCAAATGTCCCATTTGATCCACGAGACCATTTTCTTTAGCTTGCAAGCCAGACCAGATTCTTCCCTGAGCAAGAGGTTCGATTTCTTCGACCTTCTTACCCCTTCCTTCCGCCGTTATTTCTAAGAATCGAGCGTAGGCCTCTTGTACGCCCTTTTCCAAAATTTTAATTTCCGCTTCACTTGGATTTCGAGTGGAAGACATAAAATCAGAGAGCGCGTGGGTTTTTACTGACTCGGAACTCACACGCAATTTGTTTTTCATTAGACCTTCGATATTAAATCCGAGTGTAAACACTCCGATCGAGCCCGTAAGTCCCAATGGATCAGCAAAGATGGGTCTACCAATTGAAGAGATATAGTATCCACCTGAGGCAGCCATATCACCGAACGAGATAATCACAGGCATTTTCTCGGCGACTTTAACAAATGCCCGGTTGATCACTTCAGACGCGACAACATCTCCGCCCGGACTATTGACACGAATGACCAGAGCTTTGATCTCGTCTTCGCTCTCTTCTAACTTCTCAAGAATGTGGGCCACAGTTTCAGAGCCAATTCCTTCTCGAGCGGCCCAGCCTGAACCAATTTCACCTTCTAAGTAAAGAACTCCAACTCTTGGATCCAAACTCTTAAGAGACTTTGAGCTCTTAATTTTTCTGTAAAACTCAGACATTGAGATTAGATTTTCTGGCTTACTAACAACTTCATCGTAGTATTTAAGATCATCGATCAATCGATAATCGTAAGCATCTTTATCTGTCACGATCGACATCGAATCAGCCAATTGATTCAATGTTTTTAGTTCTTCAGGTTTTCTTGAAATGATCGCTTCTGATACATATTTCCAGACTGAGCTTAAATAAGCTTGAAGCTGCTCCTTTTCTTCTTCCGACATGGTCTCGCGAATTAAAGGCTCAGCCGCCGCTTTGTAGGCTCCGGCACGAACAAGGATCGGTTTGATCTCGAGACCATCGAGAGCTCGCTTCATATAAATTTGATCAAAAGACAATCCGTTGAATTCGACATAGCCGTGGGGAACCATCACGACATGATCGGCTGCCGAAGCTACGAACAAATCCAACTCATTGTAAGATTCCGAGTATGCGGTAATCTTCTTTTTGCCCTTTATCCCCAAAAGCTCTTTGCGAATGGTATCCGCCGCAGTCCAACTCAAACTACTGCCGCGAAGGTCTAAGAGAATACTTTTGATTTGCTTGGCTTCACCAGCTCGACGAATCATCTCAACGACTTGAACTAAAGAGACCGGTTGAGGTGCCCCCTGATCTGTGATGAGCTCGAGAAAACGCATCGGATCTTGACGAATATAATCCACAACGCCGCCCTGAAACTCGAGATGCAAAATAACTCCATCTTCGTAGTTATCAGCTTTATCGCTCGGCCCTTTTCCAGAAAAAGTCGCAAGCCATGCAACTCCTCCAACGACAAGAAAAAAAGTCGCCACCATTCCCGCTACTGTGCCCAATAAACTTGCAAAAAATAACTTGAAAAATCGCATTTGTTTTACCTACTTTTTGACAGTGAAATTATCATTCCATTTTGCGCAAATAATTGGAAGTTAAAAGGCACGGTCCCAAGGTCTAGGTGGATTATTGTTACATAGTCACTCCTCCGAATGCCAATTCTTCTGAGTAATTAGCCGCGCCCCACGATGATACGTAAAATAAGAAAAAGCCCACTCGGCAAACACGAAGAATCGATTTTTGAACCCGATCAAATAATAAATATGAACAAAGAGCCAGCCGAGCCAAGCGATGAAACCGCTCATCTTCAAAGATTTGAATTGCAAGACCGCTTTTTTTCTTCCAATCGTAGCCATTTGTCCTTTATCTAAATAATGAAAGTCTTCGCGTTTTTCACTCCCGAGATCTGCGAGAATTGTTTTCGCCGCATGAATTCCCTCTTGAATTGCGACTGGGGCCAAGCCCGGCAATGCCTGCCCCGGAGAAGTTTGAAAATTTGCGGCATCGCCGATCACGAAAACTTCTGGATAACTTCTGATGCTTAGATCTTTTTCCACAACCACTCTTCCGACTGAATCGAGCTCAACGCCGAGTTTTACATTGAGACTTGAAGGCTTTACCCCTGCAGCCCAAATAATAGTTCCAGCTTTTACGAATTCACTCCCGAGAAACACACCCTCAGAATTCATTTTCGTGACACGAGCCCCAGTCCAAATCGATACGCCTAAGTTTTCGAGGTCACGTGCGGCCTTTTGGGAAAGGCTAGGATCAAAAGATGCCAAAATTCTTGAGCCCGCTTCGATTAAAACAACTCTTGTCCTTGAAGGATCAATTTTTCTAAAATCTTTTGCAATTGTAAAACGGGTGATCTCCCCTAGGGCCCCTGCAAGTTCGACTCCTGTCGGCCCACCTCCGACAATGACGAAGGTGAGAGCTTTTTTCTGCTCTTCTGGATTTGTCGCTCTTTCTGCAAGCTCGAAGGCATTTAAAACCCTGCGGCGAATTTCAGTGGCCTGTTCAAGAGTTTTCATTCCCGGGGCGAAATCTTCCCACTCTTTGTGGCCGAAATAACTGTGCTGAGCACCGCAAGCAAGAATAAGAAAGTCGTAGTCTATTTCTGCAAAATCCGTAACGATCTTTTTGGCCGCCAAGTTCACAGCGGTGACTTCACCGAGTATAACTTGAACATTTTTTTTATTTGAAAAAATACTGCGGATCGGAACGGCAATTTCTGCGGGCGAAAGGCCCGCCATTGCAACTTGATACAGAAGAGGTTGAAATAAATGGTGATTTCTTTTATCGATCAGAAGAATTTCGAGATCACTACAACCAGCAAGTTTTTTTGCAGCATTGATACCGCCAAATCCTCCGCCTACAATGATCACCTTCTTTTTCATTTCCTACTCGTACATTCTGCGTAGCTCAACGCTGTATTTTCCAGGAGAATAATTAGCGAATCTTTCGGCTTTAAGTTTTTTAAACTCTGCCGCAGTCGAAGACTCGCTAGCATAAGGGAAAATTGCGATTCCGCCGCGAGGTGTGAACTCACCAATCACCTCAATGTAATGGGGTTTCATTAAGGCAAAAAGGTCATTGCAAATGGTCTGAATACAATCTTCGTGAAAGTCGCCATGATTACGGAAGCTAAACAGGTAAAGTTTTAATGACTTACTCTCCACCATTTTCTTATCGGCAACATAATTAACAAAGATTTTAGCAAAATCAGGCTGTGAGGTTTTTGGGCAGAGCGAAGTAAACTCAGTGCAAACAAAAGTCGTCCAAGCGATCTTGCCTGGATTTTTATTATCAAAACTTTCTAAAAGGTCTGGCGAATAGCTGGTGGAATAAGATGTGTTATTCTCGCCAAGAGTTAAGTTTTGGAGTTCTTTTTTTGAGCGTTGTTTTGACTTCATGGCCACCTCGCGGCCTTCATAACTCTCCGCATCCCCTTTGTCACTGAGAACTTATTCTCTCCTATTGTAACGTCCTTGATCTAAGTCTGGATTCGACGCGGCTTCCTCTGTTCTTATTCTCGGGTCTGCTATAATGGGAAAATGACAAACAATCCTTTTGAAAACTTAGTTCATCTGGCTGAAAAACATCCCGATCAAATCGCCCTTGTCGAGCCGGTCGATCACGCCCTTTCTCTGCCAAGACAATGGACCTATCAGGATCTTGTTTTTGAAACTCGAGGCAAAATTCAAAGCCTTAAAACTTTAGAGCTCGAGCCGCAAAGTCGAGTGGGAGTTTTGATCCGGCCTGAACTCGAATTTTATTCACTCACCATGGCCTGTTTTGCACTTGGACTGACGCCGGTGTTTTTTGATCCCAAAACGGCCTCCTTGCCTACAGATGTTCATGCATCACAAGCCGATTTTAATTTAGTCAGCAATTCTTTCTTCGAACCACATTGGTGGAAGCTGCTATCTTTCTCGAGGTTATTTACGTTTAAATCTAATCTTCCTTTTATTCGCAAGCTGAATGGACATCGCAAGGGCGAAACAGCGGCCCATGGATATTATTCTTATAATGCTAAAGACACAGTTTGCGCTTTTGTAAAGACCGCGGACCACACGATTGAAATCGACTACGAAAGTTACAAAGCCCAAGTCAATCTCTTTTCAACTACACTCCGCCCTCAAAATACAGAATTAATTTTTTCTCCCCTCTTAGCGCTCCTGAGTTTGCGTCAAGGCACGACCTGTGTTTTGGCACGCACGTCAGAAGATCGGGCCCTTGAAGGACTGGGAATTCGACAAATCAAGGGAACTGCAAAAGAAGTGATTTCTTTAGGAAAAAATCTTCTTCAAAATCGCAAAGCACTTTCTTCACTCAAAATGATTATGATTGAAGGGCAAAAGCTTTCTCAAAATGAGGCTCGACAAATCGAAGATCTATTTCCACATGCAGATCTCTTTCACTGCTTTGGTCTTTCGGAAGTCGAACCCATTGCGATGATTTCGGTAACGGATATTCACAAAGCTCCTGCGGTCGGGCATGTCGTGGGCAATGCGATCAGCACTGTGCAAATCGAGATCGTTCCGACGCAAATGGATTTATCAAAAAAAAATGTTAGCGACTTTAGAACTCAAGAGGGCGAAGTCGTTCTAACCGCACCTCATCTGTCTTTTCACAAAGGACATTTTGCCGCTTTTCAAGACTCTGAAAATCAATCTTGGATTCGGACCGGAATCCTTGGATATTTTGGGCCCGACAGAAATCTTTATTTGATTGGGCATTTGGAGCAGCAGATTCAAATCGGCAATCGACATTATCCGTTGGATCTTATTGAGCAACAATTTGAAACAATTCCTGGAGTTCAAAAAGCGTCTTTAAAGAAAGACGCGGCGAAGGCTCATCTTTTTGTGACGATGTCTCCTGAGGTCGAAGATGCTGAAGCCGTGAGTGCTGTAATTGAGAAGTACGGCATTGATTTTAAATTAGCGAATCTACAGATTCATGCTAAAAAAGCGAAACTTGCAGAGTCACACGAGCTTCCTTCGATCAAATAACTAATATTAATTAATTCATTGTGCAATGAACTGGATCTACTGAAGGCTTTGCCGCTCCTGATGTCTCAACCTTAATCACGGCCGAAAACTCTGTAGCACCCTCTCTTATTGCCGATAAGGCCTCTTGCGAAACCTCAAACAGGCTGTAGTCATAAAAAAACATTGAAATATTAAATATTCGAGTCTGTTTTTCTAAGTCTAGTTTTCCGGGTACTTTTGGATAAGAGTTGCCTACGATACCGTTATAATCGAAATCAACTTTTTCCAAGTAAACCTCTCTAAAAGAGAAGATGATATTTTGAAATTTAAGACTTGGAACAGGTTTTTTTCCCACGCACGAAAACGAAGCGCCCTGTGCAAAGTTTGAAATAAAAAGTGCGAGAACTACAAAAATCATTTTGCTCATAGGATCCTACTTTCAGAAGATCGTTTTTATCACTTCAATCAATAACTTGCCTTTCGAATTCCGCACCCTTGCATTATTTGCCAAAACTGTCAGAAAAATAGCTACCCAGGCCCACCGTCTCTCCTATAAAAAGGGACCATGGATCTCTTTAATCACGCAAATACGCAGAATCCAGATGCCCAAACACCTTTAGCTGAAAAGCTGCGGCCGCGTACATTGGAGCAAATGCTGGGGCAGCCGAAAATTGTCGGCACTCATTCCCCGTGGCGAAAACTGCTAACTTCGGGAAAGATTCCCAGCTTGATTTTATGGGGACCCCCAGGATGCGGTAAAACTACTTTCGCGCTTTTACTCGGCCAATATCTGAAGGCCCAAGTTGACCTTGAAAATGCAATTGATTTAGGAGCCAAGGCTTTGCGTGAACTCGGTGAAGCCGCCCGCAATCGCCGACTTGGTTATAGTCAAGCGACCCTTCTCTTTATCGACGAAATTCATCGCCTTAATAAATCTCAACAAGATGTTCTGCTACCCTATGTAGAAAGAGGCGATTTAACTTTGGTCGGTGCGACCACAGAAAATCCAAGTTATGAGCTCAACGCCGCCCTATTAAGTCGATGCCGGGTTTTGGTCTCCGAAAGACTTTCAGAAAGTGATTTGCTCTCGTTGGTAGACCGCGCGATGCAGATGTCCTCGGCAAAAAAACGCGAGGTTTTGACTCCTGAAAGTGAAAAATCGCTTTTAACTTTGGCGGATGGTGATGCAAGAAGACTGTTAAACCTTCTTGAGGTGATCATTGATTTTTATAAAATTGAAACATCGGGAATTTCGGAAATCTCATGGCCTTTGAACCCCGAAACTCTTTCAGAAATTCTCGATCGCCCTTCTCTTCGTTACGATAAATCCGCAGATGAACACTATGATTGCATTTCTGCTTTTATCAAAAGCATTCGTGGCTCCGATCCGGATGCAGCTCTCTATTATTTGGCTCGGATGATTAAGGGCGGAGAAGATCCGGTTTTTATTGCTCGACGATTAGTCGTTCTAGCTTCGGAGGATATTGGAAACGCAGATCCACGTGCGCTCAGTTTGGCGGTTGCCGGGTTGCAAGCTGTTGAACTTGTGGGATGGCCAGAAGGTCGAATTAATTTGGCACAAGTCGTGACCTACCTAGCTTCTGCGCCAAAATCCAATCGCTCTTACATGGCCCTCAACAAAGCCCAAGAAATTGTGGAACAAACAGGAACTCTTCCCGTGCCTTTAGCTCTACGCTCAGCAAAAACTAAAACGATGAAAGAGCTCGGTTACGGAAAAGGTTATTTGTATTCTCACGAAGGAGAACGAGGTTACCTTCCTCAACAGTTTCTTCCGGATCAAATTAAAGATATAAAGCTTTACGAGCCGACCGATCATGGCTTTGAAAAGAATATTACTCAGTACTTAGCTTGGCTGCGAGGCGAACGTTAAAAAGCTTCACGGAAGTGATCTTGATACTTAGGCTTTAACACAGCATCAAATCCGCAAAGAACAGCTTCTGACCTTTCGCCTTTTTTGCGGACGATTTCAAGCTCTTGGTCTTTTTCATAAAGTGCGTACGGTTCTGCACTTGGTGGCAGAATAGATTCTACAAAACCGACCCTTATATCAATCTCAGGAGTATATAGAAGACGATATTGCACGCCTCCTATTTTCAGTAACCGTTTTGGAATAATTTGAACACTCTGCAAATCAACTCTGATCTCAACTTTTCTGTGTGCCAATCGTTTTTGAAAAATAAGAGGGCGGAAAGAAAAATCAGGATTTAAGAAGTTCCACGTTAGGACAACCACCTCATCTGAAGCACGATCATCTGTTGCGGAAAATTCGCAGATAAAATCCGCTTTTTCGTATTTTTCTCGAATCACAGCGGCAGGAGATTTACCTTTAAATAGGTTATCGCCTTTGTCGGGAGCAGGAATATACTTTAAGCTTTTATCCTTGCCACATGCCGATAAAAGCAGACCAAAACTGATAAGTGCCGTGAAAAATACGGTTCTCAAATTACTTTCCTGTTACGGAAACAATGACCGTCGCCGCGACTTCATCTTTTACGCCGACACCCAAGTGTTTCACGCCCGTGACGTTAAAATCTTTCAGATTAAATGTAAAGTTAGCTTTCAACAAACCTCCGGCCAAAAGCTCATAGGTTCCTTCGACTTGTTTTTGAACATCACGAATTTTAAGTGTGGCCTTTCCTTTGCCGCCAGAGCCTTCTGCTGTGATGAGCTCCGCCGTTGGATACTTTTTAACCTCCAGATATTTATTTTTCATATGGTCATCACGTAATTCCATGCCCGTCTTTAAAGAGTCTAGCTGGAGAGTAATACCTTTTGCCGTTATTTTATCCCCTACCTTGGTTGCAGATCCTTTAATTGCCGTTGACTCAGCTTGAAAACTTCCGGCTGGGCTCAATTTAAATGCGAGAAGAACGCGTGGATTTTCAGCCCAAGCCGAAAAGGAGATTAAAGCGACAAACAAAACCATAAACTTAGCTGTGATTTTCATAACGACTCCAGTTGAAGCCTAAAAGGCATTTCAAACATGATCAGACTTCCCTAGGAGAAATGCAACGCCCTTGGGCCGCTGCAGAATTGGAACCTAGACCTTAGATTTGCTCTGTAAAATTGTGCCTAACTGGTTCAATGAGCTTGCGAGATCCTGAAATTCATCGTTTTTTCTTAGCGTGACTTTTTGAGAGTAGTCTCCTTGAGCGAATCTCTCGAGTTGTCTTTGAATCGGCACCATCGGACCCAAAATTCGATGAGAGGCTTTTAGCCATACAACAATACCGATCACACCTGAAGCAAGCATCGCAAACGAAACGGTGATGAGAAGTTGATTCTGGAGCTGATTTAACAAGGCCATGACTTCGGGACTACCGCTTTCAGCTACAACCGAGAACATTGACATCGGCTTCATAAAAACAAAAATTAGAGCGATAATGTTGACAGAAAATAAAGTTAAAAAAGGAACTGCGAACCGAACCTGAGCTTTTGGATTAATCCACACATTCTGAACTTTTCTGTTCTCCATAACCACCTCTCTCACCTCATGGTAACAAGATCGGCCCAGATCACAAGCGCTTAATAAAATCCCTGGGCCACGACGCAATTGCTATACAGCTGTACTGGACAAAAAACCGCTCCACCCGCATCATTTTACGAGATGAAGTGGATTCAAAAATTTGAAATTTTTCTTTTGTTGTGGCATCGGGCCGCTCTTCGCAAACCTTGGCTTTGCCTCTTCATTTTGGTGGCCACGACTGTTCTTTTGGCTCAGGGGCTTTCCAAAATTCAGTTCATCTTGTCAGTTGAGGACATGGCCGGTGAGAAAATTCATGCGGCCGATACCTTTAATGAAATGCGTGAGGCCTTTGACGAGTCTTATCCAAGCACATTGTTAGTTTCGCCTGCGGAGAATCGAAACAGCTTTTCCAGCGAGGAGCTCTGTACACTTCGCGATTGGTTTGCCCACGAACGAAATTATCACCCAACTTTAAAAAGCTCATTTATGACTTTTGATTTACTGAAGCCATACTCTAAAGAGCCCTCACACCTCGAATACAAAGATTATGTTCCGCTTGAGTGCTATAAAGATGTAGAAGGCGAAGAAGCTCTCACTCAAGAGGGCCTTAAAAATTTATTAAAAGGGCCCTGGCCTTTATACAAAAATGCCCACGGTAAAGATCATTTGGTCTTTCAGTTGAATTTTGAGCCAGCGGAAAATTTTCGGTTTGGAAGCTTTAATGCAAATGTCCTCAAAGAGTATCGCGCAAAAGTAGAAAAAGAACTACCGGCGCTTGTACCAAATATCCGATTGCATTGGATTGGCGATGCCGACTATCAACGTTATATTCAGGTTGGTCTTGATCGCGCACAAATTCTGAATCTTGTGATGGTTGTTCTGCTGACAATTCTACTTGGAATTTTATTTGTTAGCTGGCGGACTGGGATTATTTTTACCGCGACAATTATTATTTCGGGGATCTGGCTCTATGGAGCCAAAGGATGGATGCACTCCCCATTCGATATCCTTTCAAATCTTCTCTTTTTAATGTTGGGAGTGAGTACCCTTGAGGATTTTACTTTTGTCTGTCAAGAACAGCGCAAAGGTTATTCGGTTTTAACCTCAGTCCGTAAGGTTCTCATTCCTTCATTTTATACTTCTCTCACAACTATTTTAGGATTTATCTCTCTGAACGCTTCTTCACTCGAAATGATTGAGAGACTGGGGCAATGGGCCGCCGTCGGCGCCTTGCTCGAATGGATTTTTATTTTTATTCTTTTACCTAGTATCTGGAATCACTTTTTCAAAAAAACTTTGTGGGTTGGACTCGGCAAAGATTTAATATCATTTAACTGGTTGCTAAAGAAAAAGCTTCCTCGGCCTCTGGCGCGCATGGGACTTTTGATTTTTCCTTTTGCCTGCTTCTCAGTCTTTCATTTAAAAATTCAAGATGCGCCTGAGGCGCTTTTTCCCGACAATCACCCCTACAAACAAGACCTTAAGTACTTAAGGGAACATCAAGGCTGGCGCGGCTTTGTGTATTTAGTTTTTCCTTCGACAACCACAGAAGACGAAAAAAAGTTAGTTGCAAACCGGATGACCCAACCCGAGTACCGAGAAGTTATTGCCGAATCAGAGTCTTTTACAGGAATTATCGATTCTTTAACAAAGATGTATTCAGAACCAGATATAAGAACCATCGTCGAAAGAGAGTTTAAGAGTTCAGGATACGGCGGAGTTTATTTCTCTAAAGAAAAAGATCTAGAGAGAATGATTTTATATATTCCGAAGCTTGAAATGGATTTTATTTTTGAGCTTGAGAAAAAAATCTCTGAACTTTGTAATGGAGAATCAGGAAAAAAGCTTTGCTATGTTACAGGAAAGCCTATCGCCTTTGCTGATTTTGCTTCGAAGATTGCCGGAACTTTGTACGAGAGCCTGGCAATGAGTCTTATTATGGTTTTTCTCCTAATTTTACTTTTGGCCGCATATAAAAAACGGCTACGCTCTTTTGGAACAATTATGGCCAGCTCTATTTTCGGAACTTCGGTGATGCTCGTCGGGATGGCTGCTTTTCAAGTTCCAATTAATTTTTTAACAAGTGTGTTTTTGAGCGTGCTTGTGGGTCTTACAGGTGACAATGCGATCCATTATCTTTACAGCGCAAAAAATAAAGCATTGGAAAAGGGTGTTGATGAAAGAGCCGACGCCTCGATCGTTACATCTTTTATTATGGCCGTGTCTTCTCTCGTATTTTTAGGAGCTGTTTTCGATCCGCCACGAACTTTGGGGATTCTTTTGTTCTTAGGAATTTTAGCATCTCTGTTTGGTGACCTATGGGTTCTGGTCGGCTTATCAGACGATTAGTTTTTTCCACGTGTGCCGGTGCTAGTATCTCCACTGCCAGAAGGTCCGCCACCTAAAAAATCCCAGTTCAAGTTGCTACACGATATTGAGTGGTATTTGAGTGCGCTTTTGATCGCGCCGATTTCCTTATTATGAGCGACTTCATCGAAAGTGGCATCTGCCTCTCGGCAACTATCAACTTTGTCGTCAACACAGACACGGAGCGATGCGGATGGGTTTGGTTTGTAGTCAAGAATATCTTTATTTTTGATTGTGCAAGTTTTTCCACTCGGATGATAAACAGTTGCTTCAGCTGCCGGATTTGAAGCTGGGGTGCGATCTTTGGCACTGTTAAGAGTTGTTGCCTTCCATCCAAGGACCAGGCTGCCCGCACACTTCTCAATGTTAAAACCGCAATTGTCGTCTTTCGATCCGGTTTCTTTGTGTGTGTACTGACATGAATTCTTTCCATCAATTTTACCCGTCTCTTTATTGAAGAGCCAATGAATTCCCGATGCCGAACGAATTAAGCCTGAGCCATTCGGACTGCTATCGACAACTTCCACATCTTTGAGCTGTGGAAGAACTCTGTACTGGCATGTTGTCACCTGGTCTTTGTTTGCAGGAGTGCCTGGAGAACTGTCAGTTCCGTTCATATTCACAAATATATCTCCGCGACTATTAAAATTAAACTCTCGATCGTCGGTTGATTTTCGCGCCGAGGTGACTTTTAAATTGCAAACATCCGTGCGGCCTAAGACATCACTTCTCACAAATAAAAAATCAACCCGTCCATTTGACGTGGATTTCGGGGCATATTCGCGAATATGAATGTTAGTGCTATTGGGACCAATAGATGTTCGCTCGGTCATTTCACTTTCTCTGGGGCAAGTGAGTGATTTTGCATATGCGAAACTAGTAAATATAATAACCGCGAGAACTCCAAAGAAACTCATAGACTAAATATCGGTCTCTCGAGACTGGAAATGAAGGAAATCCTCTCCTAAAAACATCCTGTATTTCACACTCTCTTCAAAAGGTGCCGATGCTGGCCTAGACTCCACTACCTTCTGGCATATCCCTGGCATTTGGTCCTGTAGAGAGATCACTGTGCTCTCTCAAAGCCTATTTATAGCTTTTTATTGATTTTTGCGCGCAATCCGCGCGAAGGCGTAAAAAGGATAGGCAGCTTATTAAGGAGTTATATATGCGATTTACTTTAGGCCTTCTCTTTATCCTTTCTTCGTTTCAGACTGCATTTGCGGAAGAGCGCGTTTTGGAAGTTACGCCCCTCGAGAAGGCAAACATGGAAAAACTCTTTGGAGATGGGTTTTTCGCTTACCAATGTGGAGAAAACACATGGTGCCGCATCCAAACCCGGTCTAGTTTTGATGGAACTTTTTTAGAAGTAAGCGCACCAATGTCATTAGAAAATTTAGATGCGCCGGTGGGCTTTTTGTCGCCACAACAAAAGCAAGAGATGCTTCAGAAGATGACAACGCCACAACACCAATGGATGAAGTCAAATTTAGGTTTTAATTGGAAAGACTTAAGAAATGATAAGACCGTTTATAAAGCAACTGTTCAAGTGGGACAGGTTCAGAATCCTCTTTCTAACAATGACGTCTACACCAGATATTTCACAGTTAATTATGCCGATGCTTTGACGCCGGAAAAGGACAGATACGACGCATCTATGGGCTCCGCAAATCCTGCGACAATCGATCTCGCATTTGGCCGATTACGAAGCGGGCAAGCTCTTGGTTTGGGGCCAGGCGGAGTCGTACTCGATGGCAATTACTCTGTTATCACGGTCGAGCCAACGACTTCAGGCGCTAACTTACGCATAAAGCTTAAACCGCTCCAAGAATAAATACCCATGCAAAAAATTTCATTGATCGTTGCCATGGAATGGAAAAGTTAGCACTTTGAAAAACGAGCTCGGTGCATAAGGATGTTCAGCGTGGAGACCATTTTCCTCGGGAACGCTGCGGTCCTGAGGAAAATAAAAAGTTCCAAAAGCAAGGTCCCAAACAATCAATCCGACTCCAAAATTTTTATCAGCCTCCGCTGGAATCACTGAGTGATGCCAGCGATGAAGTTGATTCGTCGAAAACAAATAATTCATCCATCCAAAATCGAAGTTTGCTCTCGAATGAGAAAAAACTGCAGTCACTGTAGTAAACGCGGACGCCACAACAACCGAAGAGGTATCAAATCCAATAAACAAAATGACGGGAAAGGCAATTGCATTTCGAAGAAAG
>JBFWYS010000024.1:0-15568 GCA_050186175.1 Pseudobdellovibrionaceae bacterium | reverse complement strand
TGATGACTCGAAAGACTGGGAGCTACTAGACACGATGACCGGGGATGCGAATCCCAGGGCTTGTTTTAGCCAAAGAAATTTGGCGAAGGAAAAATATTACCCGAAGGGGATTGCTTTCTTACAGAAGAGCGAAGGAATTGATCTTTTAGATGTGGGGAGAACTTGAGGTTTTTTGTTTTGCCATAATATTCTTGGGCGAGTTCGAGCGTGCGGAATGATTTCATATGGGACTCCTTTTAGAGGAGTGCTTGCAAAATAAAACGCGCCGCAGGTATTCAGTATACGGGACAGGATTCAGTATTCTGAACGGTATTCAGACTTCGGTATACGGGACTGAATTCGGTATTCTGGCTTCTGTGTTCGGGATACTGAATGCTGAATACGGAATTCTGGATCTTTTTGCCTAAGGCAAAAAGTGGCGGGGTGGACGGGACTCGAACCCGCGGCCTTCCGCGTGACAGGCGGACGTTATAACCAACTTAACTACCACCCCGCAAAGGTGATCGAAAGAGTTCCAATCTATAACGAGTTGATCTTTGGGATTCAACCACAAATTAAGTGTTCTCCAGAGTTTTCTTATAATTTCTAGTGAGTTGCTTGAAAAGTAATCAACACCGCCGATGGTGTTGCGCCGCGACTTCGTTGCTAGGTCGTGGCTTGATGGGGACCTTCAGTTCCATGTAACTTCTTTCGGATTCGATTTTATTTCAAAAAAGGATTTTCTATGCGCACTCTTTTTCTGTCTCTCATTTTACTCACTTCTCCTGCCTTCGCCGCTGAAACTATGGATCTTAAAATCGGCAACATGACCTGTGAGGCTTGTGCAAAATCAGTTAGAAAGGCGATTTGTTCAGATCCTGCAATTGCTACTTGCGATGTTAAAGTTGGATCGGCTCATCTTGTTTCTAAAGAAGGGGCTAAATTAGATCGCACTGCGATTGAAAAAGCTATTGCGGGTGTGGGTTTCACGATTGAGCCAGCGGCAACTGCTACTAAAAAGTAATTCGAGCCTTTCAAATTGCCTGCGATTTGTCTGCTCTAAATCAAGAGCGAACATTGACATCAATACGAATGTAAAACCTTTGAATTGTCTTCATTTATCCATTTGACTCCTCAGAGGGAGACGCCTAAAAAATAGGACATTTAATCGACAAAGTAAATTTCAATCGCGTGGGTAAAACACTCGATTTTTTTGGTTCGATCTGGAGGCTGAATGATTTGCTCGCGAAGGCCTGAGTTTTTAATCCTTGTGGGTTTGGTTCTCTCTGTTTTTTTAATCTCTTGTTCTAAGAAAAAATCTGAGGCCAATGTGATTCCCAAGAAATCAAAGCCGCAGGCCGAAGCTCCACCTGTTAGTGGGAATCCCACAGGTGAAAAACCTCCTAGTGAAAATCCAACTAATGGAAATCCATCTGACGAGGAACCCATTGCTCCCCCTGTTCCCCCAGGTCATCCACCCGATCAAGGCGGAGTTCCTCCGGTTGAAGAACCTAAACCACCTCAACCTTCGCAAAATACTTATCGATTAGTTTGCTCAAAAGGAATTGGGGGGGGCGTCCGCACTTTTAACTCCCACGCTCCTGACGATGAATCTCCTGCTTTTTTAAAGCTTATCGATGAGTCAACTGCGCAGAATGAAAATCGCCCTGTGGATCCTGTTACAGATCGCCTCACCAATGAAGGCGAAGCCTTTTTTATTTCAAGCAATGGAGAAAAAGGAAAAATGATTTTTGCTGCAAATCGTTTGGAGAACGGAAGAATTCAACGAGCTTACTTCTCCGATGTGGACTTGCTCTATAGCCGCGGTCTTTCCACCGATCTTGGGCTCCTGCCGGCTGTCTATCCAGAAGGAGGATTTGCAGGGCTCGGTCTTCCGCAAAATCGAATGGGTATTTTGGAGCCAAGACACTTTTTAATTCAATCGGATCCACACACTTACACGGTTTTTGATACGAACTTAAAACAAGTCGACCATTTGAACACTGGAGCGGAGGCTTACAATCCTCGCGTTCAGGATTCATATTTGATTTTTGATGCTCGCACGGAAAATGGAACTCGGCCTCAGGCTTATAAATTCTCAAATTCAGATCGAGGTTTTAATTTTCAAAGGGTCAGCATTCCTTTTAAATCAGATCGCGCTTATTCTTTAACTCGCCTCGATGATTCGCGCTGGGCTTGGTTTGCCTCCGATCGAGGAGTCAGTTTAGTTATTTGGGACTCATCTAAGAAAGAAACAAAAACGATTTCCTTTGAGCGCGGTGTGCGAATTCCACCAAATCTTGCTGCTGTGGAATACGAAGGACAAAAAGTTTTGGTTGTTGGCGCTGAAGTTATTCGCGTCATCAATTCATATAAAATCAAAGTTGAAAAAGCCGAGCTCCAGTTTTTTAGCGGGAGCGGTCGCAAAGTTGAAACCCTTCCGTATCCACAAATTGTTGTTGCAGCGGCCGAGCGTCGTGGAAAGATCAATGGCAAATTTCTTTACTTCGGATCTCAGCCTATAGGTGAAGACGAGTTCGTCGCCACTTTTGAGGCTAATTACTTCAACAGTCCTTTTATGTATTCCGATGGTCTTTGGAAAAAAATCAGCGGCGGTGGGTGTGGTTCTGACATAGGAGTCATTCGTGAGAAGTAAGATTTTATTTTTTGTTTTGTTCTCTGGATCTTTTGTCTTTGCGGCTCCCAAAAAAGAAGCGGCATCAGAAAATTATCGAGAGACCGCAACCCAAGAGTTAACTCCAAAATCTGGGGACTATTCTACGGGACAGCGATCGACACCAGCGACAGTCGTAGTTTCCTCGCTTCCGGTGCAGGATCCGATTGTTTACAATGGACTGCAGTTGGGAGTGACTTTTCAAGAATACACTCCACTTGGCCGTGGTAAAATTATCGGTCTTCCATCTTATCGATACGAATATCTCAATGCTGCTCCAATGGTTGGCTTGCAATTAAGAATGTTGTCAAAGCCGCTAAGCTTTTTAGGTGGACCTCAGGTCGGGCCTTTTCTTTCAGTTCGTTATTCAAAACATCGTTTGCCAAGATATGCTTATACAAATGCCGATCTTGGTGACGCCGAACTTCATTCGCTATGGACAACGCTAGGTGTGGCGTTTCAGTGGAACATTCCCCAATACGAAGAGAATAGCCTTGGTTTTGAAGCCATGGTCGATCGATTGGATGCAGTTCAGGCGAGTGAGAATCGACTCGCGAACTCAAGTCAATATCTGTGGACAAGTGGCGCCTCAGTTTTTGCAAAAAGAAAACTCGGAAACTTTTGGACGAGCTTAGCGTACACGCGCCAGACTGAATCTTTCGGTAAAAAGCGAGACATATCGATCGCCGAAGATCATTTTATTTTAGGTTTCTCGTATGCTCTTAGGTAAGAGTGCTGTTTATATTTTAGGAGTGTTTGTATTTGGCCTTGCTGCGCATGGCCGGGCTCAGACATCTCAAAAAATACAATTGAGCCCTCAGATCGTAGTCGAAAAAGTTCTCGGCGACGGTTACAAAGCCAAGGATACAGAACTGAGTGCACAATCAAAAATGTTAGCTCGTGAAAAAAAACTTGGTGAGTACGATCTCAAAGCTTTTGGCAATATTGGTTATGAATACAACGAAGGCGAAGATTTAGAACCGGTCTCAAATCCACTCGATAAAACTTATAAGTTTGAGTTGGGCCTCAAGAAATTGAGCAGATATGGTACCAACTATTCTTTCGGGTATAAGCACATGGAGAGAAACAGTATCTTGCACCCGCTGGTCTCCGGCACTAAAAGTCCAAATACAGCAATGGATGTTCTCGGCTTAGAAATCAAACAAAGTCTTCTCTACAACACATTCGGTTACAGTGGGCGAAAAGAAATAGCCAGTGCCGAACTCGCGGTTTCTGCCGCTGAGCTCGAAAGACAGGAAAATTTAGAGAATTTAGTTTTGGAGTCCATGCAACTTTATTGGGATGCGTACGTTGCTCAAGTCAAACTTCGCGATGCAATAGCTTCTCGTGCAAGTTACGAGGGCTTACTAAAAACAGTTCGCAGTCGTGGACGTTTTGGAATCGAGAAAAAAGGTGAGTTGCCGCATGTACAGGCGCAAGTCGAAGCGGCCAATGCAAAAGTAAAACTGGCTTCGCTCGAATATCTAAAAAAATTAGATTCGCTACTCAGAGAAATGAAAATCGAAGCTAAAGGTGACGTTGAGTTCTTAACGACCTCCGATATTCCTCAATTGCCAACACTTCAACCTAAAGACATTAAAACTCTCCGAGCGTATAAGATCGCGAATTTAAATAAAGACTCAGCTCAATATCTTTTTGAGGGTGTTCAAAACAAAGGTCGCCCGGTAATTGACTTGGTGGCAAAGGCCGAAACTGTAGGAGTAGAGACAGCCCACAAGCGCTCATTCGCAGAAGCCGTTGCCGGCAAAAAACCAAACTATTATGTCGGCCTTGAATTTCAAACCTCTATTGATGGATCCACTTCGGCTTCGTCGCTGGCCGATGCGAGAATCACAGCCGCTAAGGCAGCGAATGAATCGGCTCGCAATGAACACGAAATGCGATCCAAAGTGGTGCTGACCGAAGATACGGTTCGTGCCTATTACTCGGTTGCAAAAAGTAAAGTCACTGAGGTCGAGCTTCGCGAAAAAGCCACTCGCGATCAAGAAGCGGGCTATAGACAAGGGCGAATTCCCCTCAGCGAATTGATTAAGTCTTACGAAGATTTGTTCAAAGCACAAACTGAAAAGAGTACGTCGATTGGTGAGTATCACATTGCGCTTAACAAGTTGGCCGCCTTTCGCGATGAGCTCGTAGAGGAGAAAACGCATGCAAACTAAGTTCATAAAAACATTTTACGCCGCTTTAGCTTCGCTCCTGACATTTGGATTTTTAGGCTGCGGTGTGGGGCTTGACGATCAAAAAGGTCCCAACCCCGAACTTGCGCAACAGAATCAAGCGCTGATGCAGAGTTATAAAAGCATCGAGGGTGTTTACTCTGTCAGCGTAGAAAATAAAGGTTCAGGATTGTCCGCATTTCCGGCGAATCTCGTTTTGTATGCCGACACGATCAAAGAAGAAGGGATCGATGATGATGGGCAACCCAAAGCTCGTGTGGTTCTTCGCGGAAGACTGGTGCGCTCTGATATAGTAGGCGAAAGTGACAACTTAGTTTTAATCGGAACCTACAATCGTATGAGTGGCGATTTAGATTTAAAACCGGACAATACCCAAAAACGTATCAGTTGCGATGCCGGTGCTCGAGTTTACATCGAAGTCAAGGGTCGCGTGAGCGGTCGTTCTTTTCAAGGGCAAATCACTCGCGAGGGTCGCACTTGGGCCTTTGCCACCGGAAATTTAGAGAGTCGTGATGTTGTGGCACAGGCGCAAAAAGATGAACAAGAAGATTTCAATCGCATTCGCGAAATGTACTTGCCGGTTGTGGGAACCTACGAGGGAACGTTGTCTCAACAAAATTCCGCAGGAAGTATTGTCACTGAAGATGTTAAGTTTTTAGTGTTCGTTGTTGAGGTCCAACAAAAGGATCCAACGGACACCGGTGAGATTTGCTTCCGACCGCAATTGTATTCTCGATTTATGAGAATGCAAAAAGGGGAAAATGATGATGTCCGTTCGACTTATAATCGCTTTTATCCAGAAAAGAAAGAACTCTTAGCGGTATCCGAAGGTTTTATGATCGATGCGAAGGTTGCCGAGAAATCCCTAGTGGGGCCGGTCTATTCTAAAGGAACTTTTTGGGGGCAGTTGACTTTATTTAAAAAATCTCCAGAGGCGAATCTGCCTGCAGAAGGTGATGAGCAACTCGAGAGAGAGAGAAGACTCCGCACGTTCCGTGAAGTGATCGGTGAGTATCGTGGAAAAGCATTTCCTGACAGTGGTTCGACTCCATATCCAATTGGATTAAAAGTTTATATTGTTGAAGAGCAGCAGATTGAAGTTGGCAACGGTGAAGGCGACGGCAAAGACAAAGACAAAGCCGATATCTCGAGAGGATCTAAGCAGCCCATTTTCTTGCCAGCACTGCGGGCCCGTTATCGCCGGCTAGATTTTATGGAGGGTATTGGCGAGAGATTCTTACAAGTTCGCTACTACACCGAGGCCGGTGCAAAAAAATTATTTATGTTCACTCGGCAGGGAGGCGGATCTGAAATGGGAGTTGGAATGCTCTCATTCTCGGGTGAATTTAAGAAAGATATCTCAGGTGACTTTAAGAAAGACAAAATTACTGGAGAAGCGTCGGACCAAAAAGGCCCTTTGGGCCGAGTGGATCTTTCTAGGTTTTCTTCAGAGAAGACGGATTAGTTAAGTGGACTTAGCGGGACTCTCGATCAAAAGACCGATTTTTATTTCGTGCCTCGTGATCATCATGCTCTTGGTCGGCGGCATTTCACTCAAACTTTTGAGTGTGGATTTATTTCCAGACGTCACGTTTCCAACGGTGGTTGTGAATACTCCGTATCCAGGGGCGGGGCCTGCCGAGGTCGAAACTCTTGTTTCACAAATTTTAGAAGAAGAAATCAGCGGTGTATCCGGAATCGAAAAGCTGCGTTCAACAAGTAAAGAGGGAATGAGTCAGGTTATTGCGGAGTTCACTCTCAAAACCAATATTAAGTACGCAGAGCAACAAATTCGCGATCGAGTTTCGACAGCGAAAAGAAAACTTCCAGATGATATCGAAGAACCAACAATTAGAACAGTCGATCCCTCTGATCAGCCGATAGCAGTTGTTTCTGTGACTGCAGATCTTTCGCCAGCTGAACTTTATGATTTGGCAGATGAGGTCGTAAAACCAAAACTGGAGCAAGTTCCCGACGTGGGCCTTGTTGAAATTTTAGGAGGAAGAAAGCGCGAAATCCAAGTTCAGGTAGATCAAAACAAACTTCGATACTATGAAATTTCTGCTAATCAAGTTTCCGAAGCTCTAGCTAAGTCGGGGAAGAACGTTCCTGCCGGAAAAATTTCAGGCGCGGGAATGGAAACTGTGTACAGAACGGTCGCACAGTTTTCTGATATGGACATGATCAAAAATGCAATCGTGCGATTTACGGGCAACGAGTTGCCTGTACGAGTGCAAGACATCGGAAAAGTCATTGATACACTTGAAGACGAAAAGTCGCGAACTTTTGTCGACACAAAGCCATCTCTTTTATTAATGGTTTTTAGACAGAGTGGTGCAAATACCATTGCGGTTGTTGATAACGTCAAGGCCGCCGTTGTAAAACTCAATGAGCGATCTCAGGGACAAGCTGGAGCTGCAAAGTTCCAGGTGGTGCGAGACGGTGCAAAGAGAATTCGCGCCAATGTCTTCGACGTTTACGAGGCGATCATTATCGGAATCATCCTCACTATTATCGTAGTGTATTTCTTTTTAGGAAGTATGCGTTCGACCGTCATTACTGGGCTTGCTCTTCCCAACTCTCTTCTCGGAGCCTTCATCCTAATGCTGATCGCTGGATTCAGTGTGAACATTATGTCTTTGCTCGCACTGAGTTTAGCGGTGGGTCTTTTGATCGATGATGCTATCGTCGTTCGTGAAAATATTTTTAGACATTTAGAAATGGGTAAGAGTCCCGAAAGGGCAGCGCTTGACGGAACAAAAGAAGTTTCACTCGCGGTTATTGCAACCACTCTTGCAATTCTAGCCGTGTTCGGTCCTATTGCTTTCTTGCAAGGTGTGGTGGGGCAGTTCTTTAAAGAATTCGGAATGACCATTTGTTTTGCAATGTTGATTTCGCTTTTTGACGCTCTCACAATTGCACCAATGCTTTCTGCGTACTTTGCGGGCAATCATTATAAAGAGCCGACCTCGGCGATCGGTCGACTCAATAAAAGAATGGTGAAGGCTTTTGACCGTTTTCAAACTTGGCTTGAAGATGGTTACGAGGTTCTCTTACACGGAGTTTTGAGATGGCCGATGTTTGTTTTGGGATTTAATGTGATTCTTTTTGTGGGCTCCCTTTATCTCGGAAAATACATCCCAAAAACATTTTTACCTCCGCAAGACAATGGAGAATTTGTGGTGGCCATGGATTTGCCTCCCGGAACAAATTTGGATGCAATGACGGAGCTCACTCAAAAAGTGGATGCCGTTGTTCGTGGTCACAAAGAAGTCTTGAGAACAGTTGTGACGGTCGGCTCCCGAGACGGTGAGGCTAATTTTTCAGAAATCGCGGTGGAACTTGTGCCCGGCAAAGAAAGAGAGCTCTCAACTTCTGCAATGAAGGCTGTGGTTCGTAAAGATCTTAAAGTTTTTGCGCACGCAAAACCGCAGGTGAAGGATCCAGATGGAGCGTCTGGTGGTGGACAGCGACCGTTCAATGTAAATTTGACTGGAGAAAATCTTCAACAACTCGAAGCGCTTTCTCTAGATCTGGTCGCGCGAATTAAGGATCATCCAGCACTCAAAGATGCAGATACAAGTTATCGTCCCGGTAAACCGGAGTTTCAAATCGTTATCAACCCAGAAATGGCAGCGCAGGCGGGCGTCAATACTGCGGTTGTAGGAAATGAACTTCGCACACTGGTTGAAGGAACGACTCCAGCTTTGTTCCGCGAAGGCGGGCGCGAGTATGATATCCGAGTTCGCGCTCAGGAGGATCAACGAGATTTAGATTCTGAGTTCTCGAAAATGATGGTTCCAAATATTAATAATAATTTAGTTCGTTTACCGATGATTTCTAAGGGCGTAGAAGCTAAAGGGCCGGCGAACATTCGCCGTGAAGATCGCGCTCGTTATGTGCAGGTCTCAGCCGACATTGATCCCAAAGGAACAGGTTTAGGTGGAGCTTTAACAGATGTAAAACGTATTTTGTCTGAAGACATGAAACTTCCTGAAGGAGTTGGTTTTTCTTTTGTGGGGCAGGCGGAAAGATTTCAAGAGCTTATGATGAATATGATGATCGCGTCTCTTCTCGGCGTGCTTTTTATTTATTTTGTTCTTGCAAGTCTTTATGAGTCTTTTATCACTCCGCTTGCGATTATGCTCGTATTGCCACTGGCGATTATGGGTGTGTTTGTTGCGCTTTTTGTGTCGCGAAGTACTTTAGATCTATACTCGATGATCGGCTGTGTGATGTTGCTGGGGCTAGCGACTAAGAACTCGATCCTCATGGTGGATTACACAAATCAATTGATGAAGCAGGGTGTGGAGCGTAGTAAAGCTGTTATTCAAGCGGGAAAAACTCGTCTTCGACCTATTTTGATGACAACTTTTGCTTTGATCGCCGGAATGATTCCGGTGGCGATTGGTTTGAATGAGGCCTCAAAACAAAGAACAAGTCTGGGTATTGCCGTGATTGGTGGAACAATTAGTTCAACCCTTTTAACTTTGGTCGTAGTGCCAGCGGCATACGCTTATATCGATCGTTTTAAAAACTGGGTCGACGGAATTTTTAATCGATATGTTCGCGGGCATTCAGATCCAGGGGTGTCTATTCAGGTGAAGAGTTTAACGAGCCACCGGCAATGACCCACTAAGGCCAGGACGACATTTGAGTTTTTCGATTCCATCTAGATAAACGTCCAGTGGGCTGATCTCCCCGCTGTGCCAAGGCACTTGGGCATCGATTATCAAGGGCCGCAACTAGGTTTATTTTCATGGAAGCTCCTTAAGTCGACCCATTTTTATTCTGAGACGCAGAGGTATCAAATTGCGTATTGTTCATAATAGAGATGATTGACGAAACGACACGAGCCTGAGAACCTTTCTTAAACATTGAAGAAAAATCTCAAATGAGATGGATCGGTTTTTACTTAGAAATGGAGAAAAAATGACAAAATTGTTTACTATTTTTGCAGGCGGAGTTTTGGCTTTCGGTCTTTTAGCAGGATGCGCCTCTACTTCTGGTGGATCACACAAGTGCTCGCACGGAGCTGCCGAGTCTTGCAAAGGCGGAAAATGCGGAACTGAAGACTGTTGCAAAGGTGAAAAAGAGAATTGCGAAGAGTGCTCTAAACACAAATAGTCTGTGTTCGGTCTCCTGCTCATTTCTTTTTTTGCGTGTTCTCAGGATCCAGTCGGCTCTGTGGCCCTGGATCTTGAGAAAAACGAAATGCCTCTTAAAGCCGGAAAAACAGAACTCATTGCCGATCTTACGTCGGCCACAGACAGTTCGAGAAAATGGATCGATTCCGACTTTAAAAATCCGAAATCTCTCTTTACATTTTATTATGATGCTGGCCTCAGCGAATTCGCCTTGATGCCGACAACTTTCGATGCAAAAGCAAAAAAATGGAAAACTGAGATCCATCCCAAAGCAGATGGGCGTTATTTTCTTCACACCTTTGGGATTTTGAAGCAACAAAATGATCTGCAATTTTCGAGTGGATCTTTTTCCGTGTACGGAGGAGCGAAAGCGAACCCCCTGCCAGGCAAAGAAACTCAACAGAGCTTGAACGCTGGCGACAAATCGCTCTCTGGAAAACTTGATATAAAAAGGCAAAAATCGGGAGAAATCGCGTTTGAGTTAAAGCTGAAATCGAAGAGTCATGTTCAGCTGCAACCATGGAGAGAAGAGAGCGACGCTCTCATTCTTATAAGTGACCTAAGTGGAGAGACTTTTCATTTTGCCGTAGCTAAAATTGATCCTAAAAAGGGCAGTCTGTCTGCATTGAATAAAGGTATTTCGGAAAAGGCATTTCGCAGAGTATGGGTGGTCTTTAAAGAGTCAAAACAAGAATATATTTGGCCCTTCATTGTTCAATTTTAAAGTTCAACCTACAATTTACCCGTAGCTCCAAGGTACATAATATAGATGTACATGCCTCGATTGTTATTTATGATCTAGACATCACAATCGAGGTCACGATGAAAAATATTTCTGTGCTGCTTTTATTTTTGGTAGGTTTTAACTCGTACGCGGCTATTCCAAAGGATGAGTTGAGAATAGCGGTCTCCCAGGAGCTTGACACTCTGAATCCGCTCCTCTGGAATATGCTGGCTTCAGTTTACTCATATGATTTTGTTGGCCGTGGACTTCTCTACATGAATACAGATGGTGAGTGGAAGCCACAATTGGCTAAATCGATTCCGAGTTTTGAAAATGGTGGCGCAAAATTTGTTAATGTTGGGCCACAGAAGAAAGTCGAGGCGATTTGGGAAATTAAGGACGAAGCAAAATGGGGAGACGGAACAGCTCTGACATGCTCAGACTTTGCATTTGCTTTAGAGGTCGCCGCGAATTTAAATGTCTCCGTTCCGGAGAGATCTCTTTATGAGCAATTTGAGAAAATCACCTGGGCGCCGGAGACTCCTAAGAGGTGCACTTTTTTGTATAAAGAAGCAAAGTGGAATTTCTTTCAGATAGGTCGACTGAAAGCTCTTCCAAGACACTTAGAAGAACCTATTTACAAAAAATATGGAGATAAAAAAGAGGGTTACGAAAGAAACACGCTCTACGTCACAAAGCCAACGACTCCCGGTCTCTATAACGGACCTTATGTAGTATCGGAGTTGAAAATGGGTCAGCATGTAATGTTCAAACCGAATAAATATTTTTACGGTCCAACTCCAAAGATTTCCAAGGTCGTGATTAAAGTTATTCCGAATACGGGTACGATAGAGGCCAATCTTCTTTCTGGATCGGTCAATGTAACGACGTTCTTGGGATTTACACTCGATCAAGCTGTGAGCTTTGAAAAAAGAAAGACAGAAGATTTTAAAATCCATTACGTTCCGAGCACTACTTATGAACATATTAATATGAATCTCGAGAATCCGATTTTGGCGGACTTAAAAGTTCGAAAAGCATTGCTCATTGCTATTGACCGTGGAGAGTTGAACACGGCTTTATTCGAAGGAAAAAGCCAAGTGGCTCACCACCCGATTGTACCCATAGATCCATGGTACACTGAGGACCCAAAATATGTTTCGCTTTATAAGTATTCGTCTCGTGATGCTCAGAAACTATTAGAAGAGGCTGGTTGGAAAAGGGGTAAAGATGGAATTCGTGAGAAGGGCGGCAAGAGACTGTCGTTGGATTTTGCAACGACTGCGGGAAATAAAATTAGGGAAACTACGCAACAGTATCTTCAGGATAAATGGAAACAAGTTGGTGTAGAAGTCGTTATCAAAAATGTTCCTGCCAAGGTTTTTTTTGGAGATTTTTTGAAGAAGCGAGAGTTTACGGGGCTTGTGATGTTTGCTTGGACGACCGAGCTGCAAGCCAATCCAGAAATTTTTCTGCACTCTAAGTACATTCCAAGTGCTGAGAACAGTTTCTCAGGAAGAAATGTTTCGGCGTGGAAAAACAAAGAGGTGGATAAAATTCTGGGCTCCCTCGATCAGGAGTTTTCGTTGGCTGAACGGAAGAAGAAGATTCAAAAGGTCCTAAAAATATTCACGGCGGATGTGCCGGATATTCCTTTATTCTATCGAACTATTAATGCCGTGGTGCCAGCTCAGCTCAAAGAATTCAAGCTGAGTCCACACGGCTATTCTGAAGCAAATGAAGTGGAAAACTGGACGATGTAGCTATTCAAAAGGTGACAGTCGACTTTTGGGTTATTCGAGAATAACTTGTAACCCAGGATCGTTCAGGGTTCTTGGATCTGCGAGACGAGAACCCTTTGCGATCGCGCCGCGAGTGGCCTTCATTTGTGCGAGAATATTTTTGATATGAAGGCTGAGAACTTGATCGTCTGAATATACTTTTTCGAAAATCAATTGGGCTTGTGCGAGAACTCTTCCGGCTTTTTCTGAAGCTTGAGGATGTCCCGATTCGAAGTAATTTTGCAAGCGCTCGAGCGCCGACAAGGTCTGTCGGTAAAGAGGATCTGTGTGGCGATCGATGAAATATTTTTCACGTTTTTTAATTTCAAAAAGAAGAGGGCCCACATTTTCTGGAGATTTTTGCGTGAACTCTTCGACTTTTTCGAAGGTCGCTCCGTCGCAATAAATTCCGGAGTAATGTCCGAGCATCAACTGGAATGTCGCCTCAGCTCCCGGGCGCAGAGGAATTTTCTGCCATTCTTTTTCTGCAAGAGTGAGATCGGCGCTATAGCTCATTACGAAATCTTCGCGGAGAGGTTGGATTAGGCCTTGAGGATTAACGTAAAAATACGGGGTTAAAATATAAACAAAAAGCGGCCCCGTACTTCTTTTAAGAAGAGCGAGTGGGTAACCGTCTTGAGTGGGTAGAACGCGCGTAAGGTCTCCCGGCAAAGCTTTTGATTTCAAAAAACTTTCGGCCATTGAATTGAGCGTTTGGACCGAAGTCGCGGTAAAAACTTCCATCGACAGAGGATCATCAAAACGTAATTGAGCTACGTCGATGCGTGCAGAGTCGGCGAAGATTTCAACAACCCCGGCGAGTTCGAGTCCAAATTGTTTGCGGTTGTTTTGCCATAAAGGAAAAGTGAGAGCAGCTCGGACGAATTGGCTGAGGGCTTCGTTCAGCTTTTGATCGGTGGGGCAGCAAAAGCGGCTCCAGTTTTCCAGGGCCTTAAGGCAATGAGTTCTCTCTAAGCTAGAAGAATTTAGAAAATCGACGAAATCGCGTATCAGCACCATGTGTTAAGGCTATGAGGACTTGAAAGGGGTGTCCAGCAAAAATACCATAGAAATGAGATCGTTTTAGGGGAGGGACCATGCAAAGAGAGTTTTTACCGCATATATTCGGAGCCAATGCCGGGAACCCCACATCTGCAACACCTTCGCAGACCAGCGCATCAGAAATTCAAATGCGTAACCTTTCAGAAAGAATCAAAACTCTCGATCGAATCGTTGTGGAAAATGATGCACGAGTTGAAAGGTTATTAGATAAAATTAAATCTTTTGAATTCGAGTCGGCCCACGAAATGGAAACACTTCGGAAGCTCAAAACTGAAATTGAAAATACCTTTCGCCATCTTTCGGCGAGTACAGAAACTCGATACACGACTTTGGAAAGTAAGCTCAATCGAATCACGGAAATTCTTAAAGAGTCTTTGGTCAACGAAAGTCAAATGCGCGCCATGATGGAGCGAACTCAGAGTGCGATCCAAGCATCCGAGACTCGCAACAAACAAATGAAAGTATTATTAGACCGCAAAGAGGCTGAGCTTCTCGCAACTCGTTCTTTGGTGGGCGAGATGAAAGCGGAACTCGAGCGACTTAAGAGAATCTAATTTGCGACTCCCAAAAGGTGGCAGGCGGACAGCCAGTTTTCACTCGTCGATTTCCAGTGTGATCCAGGATCCAGCGACCGCAACACCACAAATTCGTGGGTCGGCTTTGAATTTCTCAACAACTTGACCAATAAACTTCTCAAAAACGGTTTTCACGGATGAGGCCCGGGGTCGTCGGCAAGTGGCATCGACTTTCCGCCGACAATCGAAATTTTTAAAGACAAAGGATCTAGTTGCTCAACGCAACCTAGATTCACTCTATATCCATACTCGGCGTCGCCGTGATAAGGATAAATTCCACAAGTCTTACAAAATAAGTGGTTTGTCATCTTGTCGTTCCAGCGATAGTCGCTCAAAAGACTCATATCTTCATGGGGAGTAAAATCCGCAGCCGGAAAATACTTTGCCGACATCACCGCACCCTTACGAATGCATATCGAACAGTTGCAACGTTTGCCCTCGGTGATTTTTTCGCTTAAAAACGAAAATCGAATGTTTCCACAATGACATCGAGCCGTGTATTTCATTTTTTCCATTTCATTTATCTATATTTGGCGAATATCAAAGTCAATTTGCGGATATTAGTCCTCATTTCGCGCGAAATAACACCCCAGCCCATGTCCATTTATTTATCTAGACCGGTCGGTAGTTGAAAAGGTTGATGATCTAGGTAAAGCTGAAGATGTAATGCAACTTAAAAGAGGAGATCTTATGACTCAGTTTTTGTTGAGCCTTTGCCTAATTGTTGGTTTTTCAGTAACCGCCTACAGTTCTGAAACTCCAGCTACCGAAAAGGTACAGCGTTCTGTCGCGGAATATGATGACGCTGACAACGAGGACGAAAATGAAGAAGTCGAAATTCTAGTTCCCATTACTTCGAGGCCTGGAGAAAATCCAAAAGCTAAATGCGAACCTGGATTTGTTCCAAAAAAATGTATGGTTGGGGGGCAAGCTCACTCCCGAAAAAGATACGCAATTAAATGCATTCAAAAAGGGAAGCGCTGTCCAATTCCTCGCTAGAGATTAGACTCCTGACACCTAAACAGGGATTTGGCCGACGAGGAAGCTTAGGCTCATGATGACTAAAACCGCGAAGGCAAGTGCGCTGAGAGTTCTATCTTTGTGGAAAAAGTAAAAAACACTCATATAGATGACCCTGAAAAAAGGAATTAGGATCATTAAAACAATTCCAACCTTTGCAAGATCCACGGAATGAGTTAAGTAGCTAAGAACTAAAGCTCCGATAGAAATTGAAACTGCGATTCTGAGAAAAAGACTGAGTTGTTTGCGAAGCTTATCTTCTGAGGTCACAACGACAGTCCTTTCCAAATCATTTGCAGCGCGATCAAGGTTAGAACTACGACAAAAACTTTTCGAATCACTTGATCTGGTAAAATCATCATTAGGCGCGAACCGATTAAGGCACCCACAAAATTTCCGATCGCAACA
>JBFWYS010000023.1:0-15964 GCA_050186175.1 Pseudobdellovibrionaceae bacterium | reverse complement strand
ATCAACTTAAGAGCAAGTTGGTTCGACATGTTAGCTTGCGCTAATGTTGATGTCGAAGCTTGCAACAAAATGTTGTTTCGAGTGAGTTCTGCAGAAGCCGCTGCTACGTCAGTATCACGGATTCGGCTGTTCGCAGCACTCATGTTTTCTTCAGCTACTGCCAAGTTATCAACAGTTGAAGTCAAACGGTTTTGAAGGGCTCCAAGGTTTGAACGCATTCCGTTCACATTTGTTTGAGCTGCATCGAGCATCTCAAGAGCCGTTTGTGCGCCTTCTTTTGAATTGTAATCAAGACCAGTCAATCCCAATGCATCGAGTGTCGCTATGTTTTCAGATGCGTTGAAAGAGATTCTGTCTTCAGCGTCGTTATTGAAGATACCGACTTGGAAATCAAACTTTGGAGATGATCCATCTAAAAGTTTTGTAGTTCCCCAAGTAGTCACTGCAGAGATACGTTGGATCTCAGACTTCAATTGCTGAACCTCTTTGTCGATGAAGCCACGTTCAGTGCCTCCGACAGTGTCAGATGAAGCTTGGATACCCAACTCACGCAAACGAACTACGATATTGCCGATCTCGTTCAAACCACCTTCAGCAGTTTGTACCATCGAGATACCGTCGTTAGCGTTTCTGTTAGATTGGCGAGCAGATCTGATTTGCGCTTTCAAGCTTTCTGAAATCGCGAGTCCAGCTGCGTCGTCAGCTGCGATGTTGATGCGGTTACCGCTCGCAAGTTGACCCATAGATTTATTCAACGAGCGTTGGCTCGTAATTAAATTTCTCTGTGCGTTAATCGCACTAATGTTCGTTGTTACACGAAAACCCATAATTATCCTCCGTTGGTTTGCATATTTTGCCTCCTTGAATTTTCTTCTGGTCTCCCGTGTATCCTTACCTGAGAGAGCGTCCACATCTCGCTTACATTCAGCAGGTGATTTGGACGCATCACTATTCGGTGTCGCCATCGGATTCTTAACAGGACATCAGTCGTAAAATGTGGCTTTCGTACTACAAAATTATTTTTTTTAAGAGACTTCAGTCGAGAAAACCGTTCACAAACTCGCCTTAGGGCCTTCTATTGCGAGGCTCCAGACTCGACGTAGAGCTGAAGGGGCGCTGAAAAATTGACATCCTCGAGCCTAACAGAACCCTGACAAGAGACTAGGAAAGAGCTGTGATAGACCATCTATTAAGAAATAAGACATATATTCTTTCAACCACCACCTAACTTGCAATTTTGCAAGAGGAGAATCAAATATGAAATGGACTTTTCTCTCGTTCACAATCGCCAGCTCTCTGGTATTTTCATCTGTAAGTTTTGCGGAGGCCTCAGCCGGCGGAAGAGTAACAATCAAAGCGGACGGATCAAGTACCGTGTTCTTGATCGCAGAAGGTGTTGCCGAAGAATTTCAGAAATCTGAAAAAGGCAAAACAACTGTAACTGTAGGTTCATCTGGTACGGGCGGCGGCTTTAATAAGTTCTGCGGTTCTGATGCCAAAATCAGAATAGATGTTCAAAACGCATCTCGTCCGATTAAAGATAAAGAGATTGCCGCGTGTACTAAGAACAACGTGGCTTTTTACGAACTTCCTGTTGCGTACGATGCGATCGTTGTCATCACAAATCCTCAAAATGATTGGATGAAAGAAATTTCGATCGCCGATCTTAAAAAAATCTGGGAGCCAGCGGCTAAGGGCACGATCATGAAGTGGAACCAAGTGAATAAAGCTTGGCCCGACAAAGAGATTAAACTTTATGGTGCAGGAACCGATTCAGGGACCTTTGATTATTTCGCCGAAGCCGTTGTTGGTGGAAAAGCCACTCGCAGCGATTATACCGCGAGCGAAGATGACAACACTCTTGTAACAGGTGTTTCGAAAGATCGTTATGCTTTAGGATTCATTCCGATCGGATATTATTCTCAAAATACAAATAAATTGAAGGCGTTAAATATAATTGGAAAAAGCGGCACCGCAGTGGCTCCAAGCGTAGCAACTGTTGTGAATGGAACTTATAATCCACTTTCTCGTCCTCTCTTTATTTATGTAAACAGCGAGTCTTACAAAAAGCCTGAAGTAAATCGGTTTGTAGGCTTTTTTCTCAAAAATGCGCCTCAATTGGTTGAAGAGGCCAAATTTATTCCGCTTCCGGCTGTAGCATATACAATGGCAGAAAAAAGAGTTTCCAAAGGTAAATTAGGTAGTATGTTCTCTGGACATGCAGAGGTCGGTCTGAAAATCGAAGAACTTTTAGCTCGTGAAGAAAAGGGTGAAAAAGATGGCGCGATGAAGGCTGGGAAAACAGCTAAGAAAGCTGATGGCAAAACTGTTAATAAATAGAGAGCCATCAAATGGCGGAAATGTCGATAAAGAAACAACTTGATAAAACCGGCAGAATTTCTTTGAGCCAAGATGATAGCTTGGCTCGTTCTGTTCGCTTCTGGAGAAATTTCCGCGAAGCCGTTGTCGAGGGATTTCTTTTTCTTGCTGCATTTTCGTCTGTTGTTGTGACTCTTGGGATCGTTGGCATTTTAGTTGTCGAATCGATTCCGTTCTTTTCCCATGTTTCGATTTGGGATTTCTTAACAGGCCGCGAGTGGGCTCCGATGTTCGAGGATGGACAATACGGAATTCTGCCTCTTGTAACGGGAACTCTCTTAAGTTCTCTAGTGGCCTTATTAGTAGCGGTCCCTGTAGGAACCACAATCGCAATTTTTTTAAGTGAATATGTTTCAGATCAAGTTCGTGAAATCGTGAAACCCTTGCTTGAGCTTTTAAGCGCAGTGCCAACAGTTATTTATGGTTACTTCGCTCTTTTATTTGTGACTCCTTTTATCCAAAAAATTTATCCAGAGCTGCCGGGTTTTAATATTCTGAGTGCGGGAATCGTTATAGGAATCATGATTATTCCTTATGTGGCCTCAATGGGTGAAGATGCTATGCGCTCGGTCCCACGTCACATGCGCGAAGCTTCGTATGCGATGGGTGCGACTCGTTTTCAAACATCGGTTCGCGTCGTCTATCCCGCTGCTTTTTCTGGAATCACATCTGCCTACATTTTGGGAATTTCCAGAGCCGTCGGTGAAACGATGATTGTTGCGATTGCGGCCGGCATGCAGCCCAACTTTACTTTTAATCCGACTCAACCGGCAGCCACGATTACAGCCTATATTGTGCAAGTCAGCTTGGGTGATCTTCCTCATGGAAGTATTGGTTATCAATCCATTTATGTTGCCGGTCTCACTCTGCTCGTGATTACCTTTCTTTTTAACGTTATTGGTTTTTTTCTTCGTAAAAAATTTCGAGAGGTTTACTAGATGCCTGAAGTTAGATCTGAAATGCTTCAAGAAATTAAGACATCTGTTTCCCGGAGAAAGACTCGCGATTTCATATTCGCTGTTTGCGGTATGATGTGTTTGATTTTTGCTTTGATGACTTTATTGGTTTTGATTTTTGATTTGGCGTCGACGGGTGTCCCTCGCTTAACTATGGAGTTTTTTACGTCATTTCCCTCACGAAAACCTGAGCAAGCCGGAATTTTATCGGCATGGGTAGGGACTCTGTTAATTATGTTGGTGACGGCGGTTTGTGCAATTCCGTTAGGTATTGCCGCCGGTGTTTATCTCGAAGAGTATGCCTCTAAAAATTGGATGACCGCCTTCATCGAGTTGAACATCACAAATTTGGCGGCAGTTCCCTCTATCACTTTTGGTCTTATGGCACTCGGAATTTTTGTTTATAAATTGCAATTGGGACAGAGCATTTTAACAGCGGGACTGACGTTAGGTTTACTTGTGTTGCCAATCGTTATTGTGGCTACACGTGAAGCTCTTCGAGCCATCCCACAAAATATTCGCGAGGCCTCTTTTGCTCTTGGAGCGAGCCAATGGCAAACGGTTAAAGACCATTTGCTGCCGTATTCTTCGGGTGGAATCTTAACCGGAGTTATTATCGCCCTTTCGCGTGCGATCGGCGAAACAGCACCTCTTATTACCATTGGTGCATTAACTTTTATCGCCTTTTTGCCTCAGCCTCCTCTGATGGCTCAGCCTCCCTATTTTTCTATGCAATGGCTTTTTGATTCTTATACGGTGATGCCGATTCAAATGTTTAACTGGGTTTCGCGCCCACAGCCGGAATTCCATGTGAATTCGGCAGCGGCAGGAATCGTTTTGTTAGGAATGACATTGATGATGAATGCCGTGGCTATTTTCATCCGCTATCGTTTTAGAAAAGGGATTCAATGGTAACGCTTAATATTTCTCAAGGCAAAGGTGGATCTATTCCAATAGTTCCAAGCACAGAACACAAAGCTGTGATTGAGAATCTGAATTTTGCATATGGCTCGGGTTCATATGTTCTTCGCGGGATCAATATGCCAATTCATAAAAATCAGATTACGGCTTTGATTGGCCCTTCAGGCTGTGGAAAGACGACCTTACTTCGCTGCTTTAATCGTATGCACGATTTGTATTCTGAAAATAAATATGAGGGTTCAATTATTCTTTATCCAGAGAATCAAAATATCTTGGCAAAAGAAGTGGATCCGATCGAGGTCCGCATGCGTGTGAGTATGGTTTTCCAGAAGCCAAATCCATTTCCAAAATCGATTTTTGACAACGTGGTGTACGGACTCAAGGTTCGTGGTTTTAAAAAAAAATCCCTGCTTTTGGAAATCGCCGAAAAAGCTTTAAAAGATGCAGCACTTTGGAATGAGGTGAAAGATCGTTTAGATAAATCGGCTTTGGCTCTTTCGGGTGGTCAGCAGCAAAGACTTTGTATTGCTCGCGCTCTGGCGATCGATCCAGAAATCTTATTATTGGATGAACCAACTTCGGCTCTGGATCCAATTTCAACTTCTGCAATTGAGGAGCTTGTGACAGATCTGAAAAACAAGGTCACTATTGCGATGGTCACTCACAATATGCATCAAGCCGCACGAATCTCTGATTATACGGCCTTTATGTATTTAGGTGAGCTTATTGAGTTCGGCGAGACCTCATTGATTTTTACCAATCCAAAAGATAAACGCACAGAGAGTTATATTACCGGCCGATTCGGCTAAGCGTTTTTTCCTGCCCTTTGCTGCGTAATAGTATCAGTATTTTGATGCAATTATGAAAAGAATCGATCTAGTGTACCGGTAGATGGATATTGAGATTTTAAAAGAAAAAAAAGAAGAACTCGATGCTATTTCTCCGAGCTTTTGTTTAGCTAAGTGGAAACAGGCCACCTTGCATTTACACAATGGCAATACTCAAAGCTGTCACCATGTTAAGAGTCACGTAGTGAAGGTCGAGAATCTCGAAAATCCTGCCGGCCTTCATAATACCCCAGAAAAAAAACAGGCGCGTTCGCAAATGCTCTCAGGTAAGCGACCTTCTGAGTGCGATTATTGTTGGCGCATCGAAGATCGAGGGGAGCTCAGCGATCGGATTCATAAAAGTTCTTCTGACTGGGCATGGGTTCATAAAAAAGGCGTGATCAAAGACGGAGTTGGTGAAAACACAATTCCGTCCTACTTAGAAATTTCCTTTGACTCGGTCTGCCAGTTTAAATGTATGTATTGTAGTCCGGCATATTCAACAAAGTGGCAAGCCGAGATCGAGGAGTTTGGTCCTTATCCAACTTTGATGCGATTTAATGGCCTCGGTTTTTTTGAAAAGGAAGGCTTGCTTCTTAGAAGTCCTGCTGATCGTGAAAAATACATTCAGGCTTTCTGGAAGTGGTGGCCGCAGATTTCTTCGAAGCTCGAGCATTTGCGGGTCACGGGCGGAGAGCCATTTTTATCAAAAGAAACTTTTCGTCTGATCGATGAATTGATAGCAAAGCCCCAACCGCATCTTATTTTTTCGATCAATACCAATATGGGTTTTAACCAGGGCCAGCTGGATGATTTTGTCGCGCGTGTAGCGAATTTACAGAAATCTGTTGCTAAGGTTATTGTCTTTACAAGTCTTGATACCGTTGGAAAACAAGCTGAGTACATCCGTTTTGGTCTTAATTACTCTCGCTTTAAGTCAAATCTCGATCGAATTTTATCTGAAACGCAAATGCCGATTCAGATCAGTTTCATGATTACAGTCAATAATCTTAGTCTTCCGGGAATGCCTGGATTAATGGAATATATTCGTGACTTGCGGCTCAAGTATCCGATGCATGAGATATCCTTGGACACGCCTTATTTACGAAACCCTCAGCATATGAGTGTTGAGATTCTGCCCAAGTCGTTCATACAATATATTGAGAATACAGTCGATTACATGCAAGGTGTTCCGCCTGGACCCGGCTCATTTACGGAATCTGAGATTCAAAAAGTATCTCGCATCCGAGAGCTTATGCAAAAACCATCGTATTCGTTCTTACAAAAGGCGATCTACCGCCGAGATTTTTATAAGATGTTCGTCGAGTACGATCGTCGAAGAGGAACGAATTTCCTAGAAACTTTTCCTGAATATAAAATGTTTTGGCGGATGTGCTCTTTGCATACGATAGCTAAGTTTTCTGAGCCGCGGCCCTAAGGTCCAGCGATTTTATTCTAACTTGATCTGAGAGTGGTTTCTAAACCAAAGTTCTGTTTTCAATTGATGCGTTCAAGTTTTGTACAAGATTCTCCGAACTGAACTGTAGCCAGGAAGGCATTAATTCAGAGACTCAAAGATGAGATTCTGAAATCGCTACGGAAGGTGATTCGACCACGGAAGGGGAAGTCTATGCGACATCTCGTGGGCCATGCGAATCATTACGTTCAGGCCGCGTCTAATTTTTTCATTTATTTTTTGCAAGGTGCTTTTGCATTTTGCGCCATCGTTCTTATCACATTGCTTGCGTCGAATTTGGCGCACGCTCGAAATGCTTACATCTTCGATGTGAAAAGAAATATTCCAATGTCTGAATATGAACCCATTTATAAAGACTACTATATAAATGCGGGCACGGCCGACGGACTCAAAACGAACTTAGTCTTTGATGTCATTCGTTATGTTTCTTTGAAAGACTTAACGAGCCAAGGTCAAGGTGAAGCTCTTACCGTTCCGGTCGGACAGCTAAAGGTTCTTTTTGCTCAAGACACGGTGGCAGTTGCAAGATTGGTTCGGCTTTATTCAAGAGAAGATTTGCCGATCTTAGATCAAGTTGGAATTATGGTTGGCGATCGTATTAGCCTCAAAGACTCTTTCGTCGATAAAAAATCAAAACGAAAAATCGCAGGGATGGAGCCAGATCTGACCCAAGATTCTATGCAGAAAATAATGCCGATTATGGAAGTGACCGAGGAGGCGAGTATTGATCCTTCGGCGATGGCACCGCAGTCTCTGGTGACCCCGATTCCGGCGGCGACAACAGTTCAAAATCTAAATACTGCAGACCCGAATTTGATCCAGGCTTCTAAAGAGACATCTGCTGCAAATGCAAATGCAAATGTAATCGAGGTGCCTGTGCAGGTTTTAAACCCTGGCAATCAAGCCCCAGTCGCTCAATCGGAATTGACGCCTGCGGAGCCCGCTAAGACTGAATAGTTTAATTGACGGGGGCTATCGCAAATGTTTAGATGGCCCGCTCATGTCGACTTATTTTCGAATTCGATTATTGCAAATTCCTGATTTTCTTGAGGATGTGATCACCCAAGTTTGTTTTGATTTTGGCGCTACAGGCCTTAGTGAGGCGCTCGCATTTACTCAGCAAGATATTACGTATGACCCCGATGTGGTCCCGGTAAAAGCTCACGATTTGGATGTGTTTTTTACAGAGCGACCTAAGCCAGAACTTCTCGATCGTCTTCGTGAATTAGTTCCGAGCTTACGTTTTCAGATTCTTGAAGAAGAGCACAAAGATTGGCTAGAAGAGTGGAAAAAAGGCTTCGAGCCTTTTAAGCTCGTGGCGGATTACTGGGTTGTTCCTTCTTGGAGAGAAGCTCCACCAGAAGCTAAAAAACCTTTACGAATTGATCCAGGAATGGCTTTCGGAACTGGAACTCATGCTACCACGCAGATCGCCGCTTCCCTTCTTCATCGAGCGATTCAAGCGGATTCAGAAAGAGCTTCCCATACGGTTTTAGATGTGGGAACGGGGACTGCTATTTTGGCCTTGCTTGCAGATAAAGAGAATATGGCAAAAGTTGTGGGGCTTGATATTGATCCTGAAGCGAGAAGAGTGGCACGCGAAAATATTCTTCGTAACGAATCTCGTGTTGAAATCAAAGATCAAACCGTAGAAGAAATCAAAGGCGAATATGATTATGTCGTCGCCAACATCATTGACGGTGTTTTGTTGCAGCTCAGACCGGCACTCATCGGTAGAACTCGCAAAGGTGGACAACTTTTTCTAACGGGAATTTTATCCGAGAGAGAAGACGATTTTTTTAACGAGTTCATGGAAAATACTCCTCTTAAAGTCGTTCGCCGAGTGGAAAAAGAAGAATGGGTCGGCTACTGGATGAAAAAAGAATCTTAAATTTGCGGACGGCTGATCATGAGACGTTATTGGCTCGAAAAAAAATCAATTTATGAAAACCAAGTTCTTTTTCGTGGTGATGTATTTCACCATATCTTCGATGTTTGCAGACAAGATGTCGGTCATCAGTTTGAAGTGTTAACCGAAGATTCAAAGGCCTTTTTGGTTGAAGTTGTTTCCATCGGAAAGAAAGAGGCTATCGGAAAAATTCTTGAGTCCCGAGAAATTGAATCGCTAAAAAAACCTTATTTGCATATTGTGCTGTCTGTGCCGCGATTTCAAAAAATGGATTTGATTCTTGAAAAAGCGGTCGAGCTTGGTGTTTCAAGTTTGATTCCAGTGGTTTCGGATTTTAGTTTTGTTCGAAAAAGTTCTGAGATGCCTGACAAGGGGGAGCGATGGAATAAGATCATTCGTGGCGCGACCCAACAATCAGGGCGGGGCGATTTATTGCAATTAAAGCCTACTCAAACTTTGGTCCAGTTCCTCGAAGGATTTAACCCTTCGCACGGGGCGCGGGGTCTTTTTGCATATGAGGGCGAGAGCGCTATTTTGGATATTAAGTCCCACCTGCGCTCGTGGGAAAATAGAGCGGAAATCCAAGATATTTTTGTTTTTGTTGGAAGTGAAGGCGGCTTTTCCGCAGCAGAAGTGCAACTGATGCAGGGGAAAAGCTTAACACCTGTGACTTTGGGTGCTCAAGTTTTACGCGTTGAAACGGCTTGCTTCGCTTTAGTAAGCGTCCTAAAGTATGAATTTGATTTGATGTGCCAATGAGGGTCGCATGGAAGAAAAAGACGTTTTTGATGAATTTGAATTTAAGCCTCTAACCGAAGGTCTAGGATTTCATAAAAAATCCATCAATCTCCGTGAGAAGATTGGGGAGTCAGATATTTTATCTGACCGCCTTGCTATCAACATTCCTAACAAGCCAGTTGAGAAGACCGATAGGAAAAGTGTTTTAGGTTCTTTCGAGCTCAATCTCGAAACTCCTCTTCCGAGAAAAGAATCAAAACACAAAGTAGCAACCAAAGAAGAGATCAATCACGACATTGATAAATTGATCGAGAGTCTTCGCGATGAGCGTAACGAAGCTCCAAGTTCTCCTCTCAAAAAGCCTCTTGATTTGCCTAAGTTCCAATCTATTCCTGATTTCTCTGTAAATGAAGTTTCAAGACAAGCTAAAATTCCTTCGCTTGAGGTAACTGAGCCTACGAAGGGGAATTCGATTAAGCCCCTGGACAAAGTGGATTTTAAAATTCCAGCTCACACTCCCTTTGAAGAAGCAGCTGAGAAAAAAGCTCCATTAGAAAAAGCAAAGATTAAGCGGGAAGAGAAACTTGTTCCTTCATTGCCAAGTGCAATGGGCGGATTGGTTGATGGCTTAGTTGTCGCCTTTTTAACCCTTGTAGCTTTGATCGTAATGTTGATGACGATCAAAGTAGATCTTGTTGCAAACATGATCCGCGAAGAAACAGGTGGCGAGGTCATGCTTAGCATTTTAGGGTTGATCATTGGGGTTGCTTGGATTTACTCCACAGTGGCCCGTACTTTCGTTTTTGCAACGATCGGTGATTGGGTTGTCGATCAACAGATCGGTACAGAGCAAGAAAAAGAATCGGAGATGTTTCCGGTGAAAGTAGCACTTCGGTTTGTGTTGAGTGCAGTTACGGGATTTATTTTGTTTCCGATTCTTTCTTACTTCATGAAGAAAGATATTTTAGGCTCTCTGCTCGGTGCAACTCTGGTTGAGAGAAAGCTCGTTTAATCTTTATGGGACAAGTTCTTCTTTTTTCTGAAATTCCTTCGAAGCTGAAGGACCTCCGAAAAGGGAAGAAAGTTGTTTTTACCAACGGCTGTTTTGACCTTTTGCATGTGGGGCATATTCGTTATTTGCAAGAAGCAAAACAACAGGGCGATCTTCTTGTTGTTGCCGTAAATTCAGATCGCAGTGTAAAACAACTAAAGGGTCCAACTCGTCCCATTCAAACTGAAAATGATCGCGCCGAAATATTAGCAGCTCTCGGTTGTGTCGATTGTGTCCTGATCTTCGACGAAGAGACTCCAGAAAAAATGATTCACGCAGTTCGACCTGATATTTTAGTTAAAGGTGGCGATTGGAAAATCGATCAGATTGTTGGCGGAGAATTTGTGCAAAGTTACGGCGGGCAGGTTCTTTCGCTTTCGTTTGTGAATGGGAAGTCGACGACTTCTTTGATCGAAAAGTCCCGTGATTGATCTTCTTGATTATGTCGATTTGTGTTTCAATAAAGTGCATCCAGGGAAATTTTTTATTCTGAGATCTCGAACAGAAATAAACTTGAATTCCTAATACCGAAACCCAAGTCTCGCAGTATAAATAGGCTGCGTATACCGATCCATTTGAAAAGCAATAAAGAGAGGCAAAAAGTTATATGCGAGTCCTGCATAATTGTGGATCGTAGAGACTTTTTCAGTTTGCATGTTACCCGTGTTTGTAACGCCTTCCGCTCCTCCGGCAAAGCGACCCGAGCCATTAGCTTGGCCTATGCCCAGGTAAAGTCCGAGGGAATCTACATTGATGGCGCCAATTAGGTCTGCTCCGAAAACGGTGGTGGTTATAAGGTTTTGAAAATTCGCAGAGTTCCCATGAAAAAGAACCGAAAGAGTAACGGGTAAAAACCGAGCTTCGTAAAATTTCCATCGAGCTTGAGCGCCATAATTTGAGATCTTTGTCGAAGAGGAAATCGGCATGAAGTTCACGAAGAGGTCCAGGTCATTATAGAGGCCTTTACCAATACTCAAAGAATTTACATTGAGATCTTCCTGAGGTTCGGTGGTAGATCCATAACGAGAGAGATCCTCGATTTTGATGAGTTCTGAGGTGAGTCCGATTTCGAAACCTTCGTATCCGCCCAGTGGGTAAGGACTTGAGGCCACTTTGGATGTGGTTCCAAAGCCAAGAATTTCGAGAACTGATTTTCGTTCCTCTGAATTTAAATTTTTCGGAAGTTCAAGCCCAAAAGCGTGAGACGAGAAAAACATAGCAACAAGAAGACCGAGAATTATTAGAAGCTGCATCCCAATCAGGATAGACCTGGGTCGATCATCTTGTCGAGTTCTCCGATCAAATTTGACGCCGAAGATGCAACTCGAGCATCATCGCTGCCGGTCAAAGATTGAAGGAGGGGGAGAAACTTTTGGAATAAGTGAGATGGAAAGCCGCTCGCAAGACCTCGGTCTTCTCGATCGTGTCTAACATTGTTATTAGCTTTTACAATTTTTGCCTTTTTGGCTGCGTGGTCAATAACACTCAATGTTTGTACCACTAGAACCGGATCATCAGATTTAAGGGCATCCTCTAATATTCTAAAGTGCGAGGGGTGTGAGTAAACAGCAACTAACTGTCCTGTTGCAGCTTGCATCTTACCTTTTGTAACTTGATAGAACTGAACAATCATCACATAGCTTTCGTAGCTTGTTGTTGTCGCCAGAGCGCGAAGGCCGATCATTTTTGCATCATCGTTGCCTTCTTCGAGAAGATCGCCAACGACTTCGTAAAAATCTTCCTTAGAAAACTTTTTGGCCGAGTAAGCATTCAAGAAGCGAGTCATGTTTTCACTCGTTGGATTCTTTAAGAGAAATTCCTTCCACTCTTCTTTAGTTCGCGGTTCATAAACAGTCGTATTAACAGCCGTTGTAGCTGGAGCATCTGGAGAAGCTCCTTGACCAACATTAACTCCACCTGGAGGAGTCATTTTTTTCTCTTCAGTCGGGGTTTGATTTTGAGCCACGTTCGCTTGAGGAATCGGGTTAGCGGTTGCAGTTTTCTTTTTTGCTTGTGCTTTCTTTGCTGCTACAGCAGCTGGTTGTACGGGTTTCGCGATAACAGGAGGTGCTGGTTTTGCATTTGTTGCATTTGTTTGAGGAACTTTTTTACGTCTTTGATCGTTGATGTCATATTGGATTTCGCGGCCTTCGAGCGTGAAGTCTTTTGAGAACGACTTAGGTCGAACCATTTCGTAGTTGGCTACTTCATCTTGCTCGATTTCTGCAGTCGGGGACCCCGTGAGCTTGGTCATAGCAAACATTCCTAGAGAAACTAGAGCTATTACAAGTATTCGATTGGGAGTTAGGTTTTCCATAAAAAATCCCCTTTGTAGAGGGAGTATCATCAACCGTGCCAATCGGGAGTGAGTTTAATTTTGCGAAGGCCGTTTCACTCTGAGAAATGACAATCAACGAATCCGAACGTCTACTCTCTGATCACTCTCAACCCGTCTCATTCTGAAAAGCCCGACTTGAAACGTGAAATGTCTCGAGTTGAAACAAGCTCTTGCTCCTAGACATTAGTCGAGAGAAAATTACCCTTAGCGTCATGAAAATATCGTCATTGAACCCAGCATTTAGCATCGCCTTACCCGAAGATGCGACTGAAAAACAAGTCGTGCGGAGGAAGAATATTGCCGAGGTCGCTGCAGCGGAAAGCAAAACTAATCAGGATTTATCTGAAAAAGAAACGGAAGAGGGCCTGAATCGATTAGTTGATTTTTTAAAACGAAGAAAAGCGAAGGGCGACGATCAGAAAAGAGAAGATAAAAAACGCAAAGCTTTGTCTCTCTATGAGACAAGTGCCGCTCAAGAAACAGCCCTTAGTCTTAAGGGTGCTAAATTAGACAAATCTGCTTAACTGGATCTTTCGAAATCTCTCATTTTGCTGTCATACTAGAGCCATGGGTGCAGCAAAGTCAGAATCGGAAAAAGATATTTTTCAAAGGCTCGCGGGTGATAAGGAAAAACGCGAAATTTTTGATAATTTGGCTTTAAACAAAATGGAGCTTCAGGCTCGTCTTCCTTCTGGAGAAACCATTAAGGTCAAAGCAATTCGTCATATTCAGAGTTTAATTAGCTGCGAGTATCCCAGTGAAATTGCAATTCCGGATCGCATCGAATTAGTTTTTAGTTTTTTTGTCGGTGGCGAAAAATATTTTATGAGAGGCCGCATTCGTCTCGGAAAGCCAGGCCTATTCTCGTTTTCAACGGATCAAGAAGTTTATGTTCTTCAAAGACGAGAAAATTTTCGAGTTCGAGTCCCAGCGGATTTTCGAGCCATTCTTGAATACACTGATGCTCAGGGAAAATTGCAAAAGGTCGACTCAGAAATGTTCGACATCAGCGCAGGCGGCTGCCGTCTTCGCTATTATGATCATATGCCGAACTTTCACGTCGATCAAAAAGTCAGCGTCACAATGAAATTAGGTCGCCGACCTCCAATCGAAGCAAAAGCGCAAATTCGCCATAAACAAGAAGTCGCATTTGACGGAGTGGAGTTTCAAGTTTTCGGGTTGCAATTCATCGATGTGAAAGACCAGTTTGAATCTAAACTTCTCACAATAGTTATCGATCTCCATCGAGAACTTTTTTCCAAGTGGACTTTGGGGTAATTTCCTAAAAAGTGACGGGCAAGCGGCCTTTGGTTCGTATTTGAACCATATTTCTTCCAATAAGTTTTATCTAGGTATGGCAGTTATCTGAAACTGTCCCCCGTTATTGGGGAGTTTGCCTCCGTCTCCTCTGCGCGACCACGGCGGATTTCTTACTCTTTTCAAATCTGGACCGTCTTGGTGAATCCAAGAGCATACGAGCAAAACACCTCGATCTCCACGAACAAAAAATCTCACACTGAAACATCCAACGCAAAATAATCAAAGATCTCAAGTTCTTAACGCAATGAGCCGAAAAGCCTCCTGACTGCAGGACGAAGGTCCAGATACAGGAGCAGAGTTCGTGACTGAGCTCTGCTCCTATCACAACCCTGTCTCACTTTGAGATAGCACCAGGAGCTCAACGTATGTCGTTACGTATCGGTAGTATGGTTACGCCATTAGTAGCCAGTCGACAGATGAATCAAACACAAAGAGAAATTGAAAGTTCGATGCGATCTTTAGCGTCGGGAACTCGTTTTAACAGAGCGGGTGATGATCCTGCGACTTTCGCGATCAGCGAATTGCTGCGTGGACAAATCGGTGGATTGAGGGCGGCACAGAAAAATGCTGACAATGCGAGTTCTTTTTTGCAAGTCGCCGAAGGTGGATTGCAAGAGCAAAATAATATTTTAATTCGGTTACGTGAACTGGCCATTCAAAGTGCGAGTGACACAGTTTCTGAAGTTGAAAGAGCCTTTGTTGAATCTGAATTTAGTAAACTAGTCGAAGAGTTTGATCGAATTGCTCGGGCAACAACATTCGGTCGGACCCCTCTGCTATCGGGGCAAGGAAAAGACTATGAGTTTCATGTGGGAGCTCATGGCAAACCTGAGGATACGATTCGGTATCGGCTTGAGGCTGATACTACGGCGGGTACCGTTGGAATTGATGGCCTTTCGGTGATCGACCAAAGCGATGCGCGGGATGCACTCGAAACATTAGATGAGGCCCTTACGACAGTCGGTGCTGTTAGAGCGGAATTCGGCGCGATTCAGGGGCGCTTGCGAGCCGCAAGTGACAACCTTGGCGTGCAGAACGAAATGGTCACGGAAGCTCGAGCTCGAATGGCTGATACGGATGTCGCCTTCGAGGTGAGTAATTTAGCGCGGAATCAAATTCTGCAACAGGCGCAAGTGAGTGTACTTGCGCAGGCTAATCAGGTGCCTGCAGTGGCGCTTAAGCTATTATGATCGCTCTTTTCCCGAGCTCATAGGCTCGGGAAGCTGCTGAGAACTATTTATTCTATTTTCAAATTTTTAAAAAATATTGAAATCGACTAGCCGTTTTCTCCTCTAATTTTGTCTTGAGACTAAGGGCTCCAGGAAGTAAGTTGGAGGTGAGAGGAAAAACGGATGATTTTTCGAGGGCTCATAGCTTTGACGTTACTTTTATCAGGATGTACGAGTACTCCGCGAAAACCTCTTGTAAAAAATAATTCCGTTCCAAAAACTTACAAACGTACTCCGGCAGGAATCGTCGAAGAAATGTTGTCTAAAGGATCTTTGGTTGCGTGCCAGGCTTTAGCTCCGCGATTGAACGGCGATCTGCCTCCAGAAAAATTCACAGTTGAAGTCGTAAGAAATGGGTTCATCGATTTTGGAAAAGTTTTTAATGACAACAAACTAATCGAACCAGCAGTTGAGCTTCAATCTCTTCCGCCGTGCCCGGAGGGTGCGTTTCGAATAGGAAGAAATTGCGCAAGTGGCGGTGAAGTCAGCGATAACTTGCAAGTTTATTACGGTGACGGCTTCGAGCTCAGTATCGAATCAAAGGGCCAAGGCCGAATTATTTTCTTTCCAGAAGAGGGCGAAAAAATCCAACTCGCCCTCCAATGCAAACATTTCAGAAAACCGAATGCTCCTCTGAATTAGTCCGCTTAGGGGTAACGATTCGGTAACAGTTTCCTTTCAAAATGGGTAACAGTTCCCTTTCTGCACTGAGCCACGAGTGGCTCTGTGCAGAAAGGGAACTGTTACCCATTTTGATAGGAAACTGTTACCGAATCTTACGATCCTGGTTTCACTTCGTCCTCGTTGGGATAATGTATT
>JBFWYS010000022.1:6759-16047 GCA_050186175.1 Pseudobdellovibrionaceae bacterium | reverse complement strand
AGACTACATTTTAGGAAAATTTAGTGCAGTTGATACATGTCTTGGATATGCATTGGATGCAATCGTTGATGAACCATTCTTCAAAGATTTCCCTCGCACACAGGGGTATTATTCTCGGCTCTGTCAGAGAGAGGCCTGTCAAAGATCTGAGATATTTAAGCGCTCCTAAGCACTGCTCATTAGACAGCCACGCGATCATCAATTTATTGAGATCGCCTCCGTTTGTGTCTCTATGGAATAATTCCTCAAATTAGCTCATGAACTTATATGCAATATTGGCCAATATTTCCTGTTGATCATGGCCAACTTCAGTTCAAAGAGGTGATAGGTGATTTCGGCACTGAGTTTCTAAGTTTCTTGAGAAGTGAGGCGTCGCCCTCATAGCGAAGACCTACAATTAGTCGAGAGCGCTGGATCTTAATTTGTATTTACACTTTACGAAGCCTTGATCTGTTTTAAATCTGAAATCTCAATCTTACGAGCGGGAACCCCGCCCCAGGTTTCGCCATCTGGAATGATGGTTTTAGGAAGAACGACAGAGTGAGGGAGGATTTTTACATCGTTTCCAATTGTCACACCACCCATGACCGTTGCCTTGAGACCGATGGTGCAGTTGTTGCCGATTTTTACAGGAGCGATAATCAACAAACCGCCTTGCCCGTAATGACCTACCATTGTGACAGAACCTCCGAGGGTCACTTTGTCTCCTAACTCAATCATTGAGGGATCTGAAATCCAAGTTGTATTGATCACTGTCCCGATCCCCATTTTCATGCCCATCATTTTGTAAAACAAAACGGCGAGTGGAGAAGGAGTGATGAATTCTAAAAAAGTAAATCGTGGAATATATGTAAAAGCATTGTGAATAAACCATTTAAAGGCTTCCGCAGAATGATAAGGGCCGCGCCATGGTTTGAGATATCCACGAACTACAAAATTCAGAAGAGGGCACAAAAAGACGAGTGTAAATCCATAGAGGAAAAATCCCAACGCAATTCCAAAACCATAACTGACATTTTGAATCCACGTCGGTTGACTCTCGGCCCACGCATAAATGAGGCGATAAACTGAAATTCCAGGAACTAGACATGCTCCGATGACAGCGGCTCCAAAGAGGTACACAGGGACCATAGTTGCGATGTGCATCCCATTCTTGAACTTGCGCAGAAGAACCTCAAAAAGGCCTTTAAAGCCCTTGTGCTGACTTTCGGTTGTCTCAAGATCAATTCTCTTATTCACGCTTTACTTATCGGCACATTTTGAGATTTTCTGAGACCTTTGTGGAGTCAGAAAACCTTGTCTCAAAGAGAAACACTAACCCCCTAAATTATAATCTGGATCGCGGCGGTACTCTTGAAATGGGTCAAATTGGCTCTCGCGGCGCATTTGCTCACGATTGTATTTTTGAATTTCTTCAACGGCACCGAGGCCATATTTTAAAGAGTTTAAATACGTCTTGGCTTTTTCAGAGGCTGAAAAGCTCTTCCACTTGTTTTCTCCGTATTTGCAAAAGCTGAGATAGTTTTGATGATGGCCGCGCTGCTGACGGCAGGCTTCGTAATCTTCCCAGGAGAACTGGGCATGAATTGTCATCTTCTCGGGGGGAAGTGCGAGTTCCTTGTTTTCGTTTTTCAGTGCTTTACGAATGGCTCGGGCCGCGATGACTTTCAAAATCCGATCTGGAGCGCTAGCTTTAAAACTTTTTTCAATCAGTTCGCCTTTTTCAGAAACCTCAAATCGAAAAAAAACTTTTCCGACATGGCCGTATTCAGAAAGATAAGGAGATTCCATGATCGAGTTGTCAATTTGTCTCCACAAAGCCCGAATAAATCGAATTTTCGTGCTATCCATTCCGTCGAAATCAGAAAAAGGATCTGAAAAATAAGCGCTCGCCTGTTTCCAGTCGAGCGCTTGTTCTCGGCTGGGAGTTACGGCGCTTGATGAATTAGGAATTACGCTGGAGTCAAGGAGGGGCTTAAAGCCGAGATCGCGGAGGCCTAGTTTTTTTTCGGGACGCGTTTTATTTTTGTTCTGAGGCGGAGTGTTGAGGTCTGCTCGTGGGCGATCGGAGATTTGCAATTCGACAACTTCCAGCTCCTGAGTTTTAGGAGGAGTCTTAATGAAATGCAGCGCAGACACGATAAAAATGTGGATAACTATAGAACCAAGGAGTGTGCGTAACAGCATGCCTAAGGCTTAATCAATGTCATTCAACAATACAAATGGAATTAAAGATCGAGATAAGCCGCAGCTGCTAGCTCAAATCGTTCAGTTTGAAAGTCGCTTTTACAGGATAAAATGGCAGCACGCGCCATTCAGAAAATGAATCAGTTGCTTCGTGTTTTTTTTCAAGGATAGGCTTGATGTCACCAAGGAAGGGTCTATGAAAAAAACAACTTTATTTTTTAGTCTTTTAGTTCTTTTAATTTCGTCAATTGCATTTGCGCGTCCACCAGCGGAAGTTCTCGAGCTGATCGAAAAAACTTACGATCCGACGATTACGGTTCAGCGGCAGGATAAAAAGTCGACGGGAGTTTCTTGTATTACCCAAGAAACAGTTTTGTCGACAAAGGATCCTGTAACAGGAAAACAGCGAACCGTTGACGTTAAAATGTATGAGCCTCGTTATAATCGTGATCCTCATGCTCCAAAGCGTGGAATCGTTTTGATCCCACCTATTATGGGTGAAAATATTATCGATCGTTTGTATGCAGCCTATTTCTGCGAAAATCAGATTCATGTTTTGATCGTCCAACAATGGCAGAACGGTCACCTTCCAACTGTTGAATTAAAAACCCAAGACGAACAAGCGTTGCGCGCCATCTCAGCGATTCGTAACGGCGTTCAATATATGCGCAGTCAAAATGTCGAAAAGGTCGGACTTTTTGGGACCAGCCTCGGAGCGATTATGGCAATTCCAGTTTTGAATCTGGAAGCTGATATTAAAGCCGCCGTGTTGATTGTGGGAGGGGTGAATCTTCCGCATATCATGGCTTACTCCGAACAGAAGGAAGTGGCTCGAATTCGTAGCGAAAGAGTTCGTAAGTACGGATTTCCAAATGCTCAGGAATACGAAAACCGACTGCGCGAAGAAATTAAGCTCGAGCCATTTGATTTTTTAAATCTCAATGGGTCTAAAGACGTTTTCGTGGTTACTGCATTGAGGGATACAAGTGTTCCTACGATCGATCAGAAGTTAATGATCGATACCCTTCAAGGGAATATCGAAGTGAAAGCCTACGAAAAAGACCATGTACCGACAGTCTTGGCTACTTACCGTGCGGATCGTGACCAGTTTAAGGAATGGTTTAAGAAGGCTTTGTAGTTCTGATTCAGATTTGATGTCTTAGAATGATAAATTCAGAACCTCACCCATTTTTCAAAAGTGTCCGCATCGAAAAACTAGATGCGGATAACTTTGATAAGTGTCTGTCAGAAACTCAAGGGAAGTTAGTTGGAGTTTTCTTTTGGGGACCCGGATGTCCCAATTGCGAAGTTGCCAAGAATAGGCTTCATCAAGAGGCTGACACCTTAAATGCCATGGGACTCAATTGGTTTCACGTCAACGTTTACGAGAACTTTGATCTCGGAACTCGCTTCGGATTATATGGAATTCCCACTTTTTTGTTTTTTCAAGGCAGAAAAAAATTAGGAAAGATCTCACCTTTTCCGGGGCTTACTCCTTTTTTTGATGCGCTTAGAGGATTAAAAGAACGATAAGCGACTGCGTGAGTGTAGAAACTGGATTGCTTGGGTATTTGCCAATGCCGTTCAGTTAAGAGGCAAGGAAATGCATATTTTACCTGGGGGCATTGAACTGAAGTAACCCGTTTCCCCTCACTCATCGAGGCGAGTGTAAAGAATGAGTCATCTTATGATGACCAGAACAAAGTAGAGTGAGATTTTTTAATTCATCTCCGCCACCTTGGGACACTTGAATAACATGATGAATGTCTAAGTGTCTTCTCTGAGAACAACGTTTGCCGTATGAATCTGTGTGAGCACATTGGGAGTTATATTTCAATTGAACCAAGTGCTTCATCGAAGCCTTCAAAGGCTTTCTAATTTTTGACGCGCGCATTTTGGTGCCAATGCCTGGGCCTTGTAAATTATGTGACACAGTAGGATTTCCTTCGACTTTAGGTGAAGGATTTACATTCACCTCTCCATTGTCATTGCTTATAGTCTTGAAGTCAGCATTTTCAACTCCACCTCGATGGCCAATGACATTGGATTTCGGCGCTGTAAAGTCATTAATAGTTTTAGCGCGAACACTTTCTTTTTGTATGTCTACAGCTTTAGGCTCTTCTTTGTCTTTGAACAGATTTGCGATTTCAGATTGAACTCCCTCTCTTCTCGTAGAGGTCTTGGTCTCAGGATTTCTTTCCTCTTGAAGCTTGCCCCGCATTTTTTGTCTTTTTGCTCGTTTAAGGGGATCATACTTTTCCAGATAAAGATCTGCCATTACATTTAGTGACTCCTCAAGACTCACGGCCCTCTTTTTCTTTGAGCTCTCTAAATCTTGAACACGCCTGAGCTTCAACATTAATTTTTCTGAAACCCCGATCTGAAGTTGTACACGAACCGCGTCTTTAGTAGACGATACACTTTTTTCATTTGCTTCTAACTTGATAAGCTTTATCTGTTCTCTTGGAGCATTCGAGTATTCGAGTTTTTCTCTGACGGCTTCGGTAGGTTTTGCAATTGCAATTTGCTTCTCGAGCTGATGCTTTGTTGAGGTTTTTGCCAAAGAAATCCATTCCGATTTATTTTCTTTCGTAATCACGGAAGTCATGCGTTTTGCTTTTGATACAGTGATCGAGCCATTTCTGATCTCTTCTTTTAGTTCTGGCACTTCTCGAGTCTTCCTTGCCACGCCGATAAATATGTAGGCGACTTCATTTGAGAGCTTTAGAACGTCCGTGGCATAAGAAAATAGAGAATTACATTTGTGCTGATAATAAATTCTGTAACGATCGACTTGTTCCAAGATTTCAATAAGTTCTATTTCAGAGCGCTTATAGGACTTTGCCGCTTCCATGGCCCGCTCATGAATTTGAGTATCTCTGATATTGGTCATCCTCTTACTCCTTTTTCTTTGCGAGAAAAACTTTCGATCTTCTAAGGGCATCTCTACTTTAGAGAAAAGTTCTTTTCGTTTGTGGCTCCAGGTGGAGCGATTCTACGAGTTAGAAAATTTATATCATATGTTTTTTTGAAGCAAAATTCAGCATCTGTTAGAAGGCATTTTAACTCTTAGTTTATTTTCTCCAATCGCCTCACCATTGATTTAAAAAGCGAATTTTACTTTTATGCAGAAAAATTTTGAGATCGTTAATTACAGCTGAGATTAGAGATTCAATAACTCCGTCAATCTTTTTTTGAAAATTTTCCAATTTTTTCGAAATTTTTTCTGCAGTTTCAAAAAATTTCGAAAAAATAATTGTAATCAGTCGAGAGAATACTGTTCACTTAGTGGAACGCGAAGCCCGTCGGAGAAGAACCATCCATGGTTGATGGAGGCTATCCGCCTCCATACCTCGGGATGCGTTCGCACATCACGTGCGATCCGCTCATATAAGGCTCCCAAGTGATGATTTCCAAAGTTACTCATTACAAATCAAGGCATCGAAATGCAAAAAATATATGAAGAGATCTTAAATTCGACAGCCGGCTTGCGGTTTCTTCAGTCCAAGGAGTTTATAAGATCACTTTCTTTGGCACGGTTGTCGCTCCTTATAAAGCCGTGAAACTTATTGCGATGTTTTCATTGATTCTTTTCAAAGTTTTTGCTGCGGCTGCCGCTTCGAAGACGGCTCAGGTTTGCCTTTTTCGTAATCAAGGGCAGGTCTGCGAAAATTATTCGTACAAATGTGATTTCAAAACTAGTGAGATGGCGCAGAACATGAATCGGACAGATCGATTGTGGAACAACGAACAGTCTCTTCGGTGGGATGATGTTCTTCGCCAAACGGATTTCCCGAAACACTTTGTGAAGCAAGGATACTTTGGAAGAATGATCGGCCAAGATCAATTGCTGTACACAACAGGCATGTGGCCTTGTGGGGCTGTTGCTTTGATTAACTCCTCTTGCAGTTATGCCTCACTTTCTCATTATGACATGACAGATCCCCGTGGTCTTGTTCCTGTGATGGCCGCAGATTTAAAAAAACAAGTGAGCTGTTTACCACAAAAAACTGACGTTTATATTTTGGCTTCAAATATCTTGTTCGAAAAATTCGGTCGCAAAGTCGACAATCTTTATTTCCGACGTATTGTTTGTAGCGCGAGGGATGCTTTTCCCGAGGCAAGGATTCTCGTTGTTTACAGCACTAAAACCCAAACTGATAGTGATTCCCTTTTTATCTTTAAGACACGAGAGGGATATGGCCTAAAGCTCACTCGTGAAAATGGAGAAGTGAGACAATCAATTCGCTTCGCTCCCAGCCTTGTTGAAAATTTACCGGTTAAAACAGGAGCCGTTTGTAATCAATCGGGCTGTTCAGTTCCCTAAACGACTCGAGTTTTTCAAAAGAAGTCAGAAGTTTTACAGAAAGTTTAAATTTCTCGTCTGGGATCGAGCTCATTTTGAGCTAATACGGGAGATACGGGGGGAGATATTCTGCACAGACAAAGGTCCTTCGCAAAAACCAACTGTCGTGATTTTTAAAAGCTTTAGATCCTTTTTAAACCGAGTAGTCTTTTGACATAGCCCTTGGTCTAGGCGCTTTATCAAACTTTTCATGGACGTGAATACAAGCGGAATTGCAAGTCTTGGCTTCGCAATTGCTCTTCTCTCTGTTTATCCCGTGTCTTCCCGTTAAATTTAAAAAGTTCGTATCAGGGCGATACGAACTTAGTGGGCCATTTAAAGAGGAGGGCCGAGATGAAGGCTTTATCAATTAAACTGCTACTCATTTGTAGCTATGTAATGACTTTGGCTTGTGCCAAAAAAGGATTCGAAGATCGAGGGTCTCTTGAAATACCGGGTAGCGAGTCGGTCTTAGAAACTCCGGATACAGGAAACGCCGACGGCACCGACACCGAGATTCAAAATCCCGGAAGCGGTACGGACAATCCGGCAAATGGTAATAATGGAAATAATAACAGCGGAAATAATAGCAGCAATAATAACAGAAATAACGGCACCACTAACAACGGAAGTAACAACAACGGAAGTAACAACAACGGAAGTAACAACAACGGAAGTAACAACAACGGAAGTAACAACAATGGAAGTAACAACAATGGAAGTAATGGCAACGGAAGTAACGGCAACGGAAGTAACGGCAACGGAAGTAACGGCAACGGAAGTAACGGCAACGGAAGTAACGGCAACGGAAGTAATGGCAACGGAAGTAACGGCAACAACGGCAATGGAAATGGTCAGCAATGTGACTCGTCCATCGGTGATACTGAGATCACGAAACCCGTAAAAGTTCTTTTTGTTGTTGATCAATCGGGTAGTAATTTGTCTGGAGCAGGAGTCGGACCTGATGCCGTAGGCACGGATCCCAACAAGACATTTCGTTTAAATGTGATCCAGGATTTCTATAATCGCCATCATCAAAAATCTCATTTAAGTTGGGGGTTCATTTCCTTCGGAGACTCATCAGCAAAAGCATTTATTAATGCGGGCTCGACAGCTTATCCTGTTTTTTCAAATAACTCCGATTCGTTTGCACAAGCGATTCAAACTTTTAAAGGTAAGGGTGACTCAGGCATGACTCCCTATAAGTCTGCATTAGGTATGATTCAGGATTTGATTAAATACGACATGTCCCTCTCAAGTACAGAGTCGAACTACTTAGTGGCTTTTATTACAGACGGAGTTCCTTCGGATTACTGCGCAGACCACTTGGCAAATTGTGCAGGCGTTGAAGACGCCATCGATCAAGATTTAAAAGAGGTCACCAAACTCTCCAAAAAAATTCAGTTTGGAACTGTTTATTACGGCGGAGAAGACATTTCAGCCGTTAATCGCCTTCAGAGAATGGCAAAAGTGGGTGGAGGGCAGTTTGTGGATGCGAACAAGACTTCGGTGATTTCATTAGACGATGTCATTCGAGTTCCGCGACCTTGCCCATAACAGGCACGGGTCGAAAAAAAGGGGAAGTGATCTTCCCCTTTTTTATTCTAAATTGACTCAAGATTTTTTTTTCTTCTTTTTAGGTTTCACCTTCGCATCTTTTTTAGGCTTGCCTTTTCCTTTGGCTGCCTTTGCGTTGGCCTTACCCTTAGATTTATCTTTGCCTTTAGCTTTTGCTTTTTTATCTGAAGCCTTTGCTTTCGGTTTTGCTTTCGTTTTTGTATGCGCTTTGGCTTTAGAAGGAGGTGCGGCTTGTTCCGGCTCTGGGTCCGCGACAGGCTCTAGCGGAGCGGGATCAATCGCCTTTTCTAAATCGCCAGTAGGTGCGGGAGAGGGCTGGCTCAAATCAGCATTCGTGTCCTCAACAGGCACATCCTGACTTTCGTCGAATAAAGAGTCGTAAGTGTTGTTCTCAGGTGGAGTGTCTTGCGCGATACCGGTCGATGCAAAGGATAATAACAAGAAAAAGGATAAGATAAGTTTCATGTGAGCCCCTCAGCATTAATTCTTTAGGAAAAAATTTGGGAGGTCAACGATGGTGCGGTCAGGTCTGGTGGTGAGGGGGCTCGATAAATGAAAATGCCGGACTCTAGTTGAGCCCAGCATTGGCTATTCATAAAAATGTGTTCTTATCGTGCTATACAGCCAGAGACATTTGAGTACGAGCATCGAACCGTACATTGATTAGATGGATTGGTAGGAACGTAAGGTTCAAAAGTATAACGAACTGGATCCGGGCACATATTGTCTCTTGTTGCCTGGGTCTCGGCACTGAGGCCGGCATTAATGGCGTTTACTACCTCTAACTGAGCTTGCGCTTGAGGCACGCCAGCAGCAATCCTGTCGCTATAGGCTGAGATCCAAAACATAGTTCCATCATCTGCGCAACGTCCCCGATTAAGGTAAGGTTGTATAATAAATCCGTACCCGCCCGATCCTGATGAACATGTGAGATTCGGAATAAATATATTCTTCGGCAATTGGTTCGCTGGTGGCTGGACAGGGGGTTGGACAGGGGGCTGATAAGGCGGTTGGACCGGTGGTTGGACAGGTGGCTGATAAGGCGGCTGCTGAGAGCCTCCACCCGGCAAAACATTGCAAATCGCCGAACCCGAACTACTAAAGCCCTGCATATAATATCCTGTACCACAGCTGACATTGGCAACTGTCATAGTCGCATAAAGAGGGTTTCCACTGGC
>JBFWYS010000022.1:0-6749 GCA_050186175.1 Pseudobdellovibrionaceae bacterium | reverse complement strand
CAGTTTGTTGGGGTGGCTGCGGCGCCGGTAATACGTCGCAGATCGGGGAGCCTGTTGAGGTGAATCCACGTAGGGTTTGTCCAGAAGCACAGCCGATATTCGCGAGCGGCGACGTTGTAGTGCTCGTAACACAAACCGGTAGGCTGTTGGCATCGTAACCTCGAAGTGTCGTTCCCGACGGGCAGCTAGTGTTTGCAACTGAAGCAGGAGTTCTACAAACTGGATTTCCCGATGCATCAAAGCCACTCATTGTTTGTCCTGTCGGGCAACCAACGTTGGCGAGATTGTCAGTCGATTTAAAGCATGTAAAAGTTCCGCCACTCGCATTAAGAATAATTTGCTGAATTACGATTGGTTTTAGCTGTACGGCGTTTGGATCCTCTGGTTGCACTGAAAGTGTAAGGTTCGTTACATATTTACCTGACATATTGATAGGCGCCGAAAGAGAAGCGGACTTAACCGAGAGACCGTTTTTGCCCATCGGTTTTCCAGCCGTAATAATATTTGATTTTGCGGCTGCCGCACAAGAGGCTGCGCCATCTGCAAAAAAACTGACATTCAAATTTGCAAGATTCAGAGGAATATCACTTGTAGAAGTGAGGAGTGCGCTAACGTTAGAACCGCCCGATTGAGGTTGGATTCCCGTTTGGAAAATACAAGCGCAAGAACTCGGAAAAGACTTGAATGCTCGATTGAGATCGTTTGAAAGTTCGAGAACTTCGCTTTTCTGCGCCATCTGTTTGGCTTGTTTTGCGTTGTTCGCCATAATTTGTGCAAAGACCAACGAAAGCATAGCAAGAGCTCCGAGAGACACTACAATTTGGCCGATCGAAAATCCTCTTTGATTCATTTTTTTTGAAAACATATCCACCCATCCATTGAGTCAGTCATGGTCTATCCAAATTTCTGCACTCATGAGCTGCACATTCAATCAGGGCAGGTCACGAGATCTACTAAATTTTTCACTATTTATATTAGTCTATTATAGCAAAGTTCCTTCGGAACTAAATATGATTGCTGCTCTAAAAAACAAGACTCAATATGGATGAATAGCCTGTTTCAGCTTGAGACAATCGTTTTCAAGCGACAATTTGACTGTCTTGGGTGACAAATAAATAGACAGTTTGAGAGTGAGACTTGAACTTACTTGAATGAAAACCAAAAAAGACAAAAATGGTCACCAGTTTTGAATTTTAATCTTATCCCTCGCTCAAAAAAAATGCGTCGCTAAGTCTGCTAATCTTCAAGTGCTTTGACACAAACAAATAAAATCTGTCAGGCGTTCGCCTTTAAAAATTTACCGAAATCATAGAAAGTCTTTTTTCAACCAACTACCGGATCCAGAAAGGATCCCGAAAGGATAGAAGATGAAAAAGATAATGTTAATGTGTGCGATGCTGTTAGCTGGATCAATGGCATCCGCAGCCAACGGTCCTTTGTGGGCATGTGATCTCAATGCGAATCTTCAAGGTTACGAAGCAGGTCTTGGATTGTCTGTAAAAAAACTAGCAGGCCCAGGAGTTATCAGCTGCGTAGCACTTGATGGTTCAGAGCAAGTTCAAGTTCCAGTTAACGTGGAAATCAAGGGCTATGGCGCTGGTCTTGGGTGGTCACGTACGAACGCGATCAAGATGGTGGGTGTTGGTATGGGGGCGGTTTCAAATCCACAGTCTCTAGCTCATAACTATAAGCTAGGAGTTTCTGCGGGAGCCGCACTTGTGCGTGCCGGGATCGGTTTTGATGCTGCTTTTTCTACAAGTCGCCAGGGCGGGGGCCTTGAAATCGGCTTAATCGGGAAAGACGTTCAGGGTCTTTCTTTGGCTGTTCATTTACAAAAAATGAGCATCACTTTACGATAGTTTTTTCTGGAACTAGGAGAGAGGAGAGGCCGGTGAAAACCGGCCTTTTTATTGTGCGCCTGGCAGGCGCACCAATCACTTCCAAAAACGTTTCAAAAATTTCTCGGCCTGAATAAAATCATCTTCGGATAGAACTGGTAAAAGTGTCAGGCCTAAAATAAAATCGAAAATGTTTCTCGTAAAAGGTTTCCATTTTGTGGGCAGACTTGTTTCCAACATTTCGAGATATTTTTTTTCAGCTTTAATGAACGCTTTTCCAAGTTCGCTCTGTTTCATTCGGTAGTTTGAGTAAATCACCACCAAATGTGGATGCTCCCTGAGATTTTTACGGGTTGTTTTAATCATGTTGATGATGTCACCTTCGGCAAGTTTGCGAGCGACCTCCGGCCGGGTATCAAAAATTTCGCTTGTAAAATACTCGATCGACTGACGAAAAATATCCTCTTTTGATTTCCCAAAATAATAATAAATGAGAGTGCGACTGACTCCGCTTTGGCGTGACAAGTCAGTCATCGACCAATTGAGGTGTCCTTTTAAAAGATCAAGAGCGATCGAGGCGCTCATGATCCTGTTTATAATTTGGTCTTTGGATTCTCTATCTGTTTTTACTGGCATGTTTGAACGGGGATCTTGATGACGGAATCGATGATTTCTGTAACGCCCGTTGGATTGACATTGGTATCTAAGAGTTTTCCTTTTCCAGTGTCAGCCATTGCGCCGAGAAGATCCGAAGCGGATTCAGTCGTTGGGCCGTAATAGACGGTGCTGAGCGAAATTCTTCCCGGCGATAAATCGAGAATTGATTTCACTTGAGCTCTTAAGCTTGCTTCTGTAGGCGCTGGATATTCTCCATTAGGTCTGCCGTCAGATATAAAAACCACAATATACATGGGTTTGTTAGTTGATGAATCCTTAGCCGGATCCTTATCAATGGTATCGTAGGCCTTGTTTAAAGCCGCCACGTATGGAGTAACGCCAGAGTCCGAGACGGAGTTTTTGAAATAGTTGAGCTGAGTTGTGAGGGTCGCGTGGTTCGCAAAAGTTGGCTGGGATCCCGATTTAATCAAAGCAGTGGCCGAGCTTCCTTTAAAGTAACTAAGTCCCCAAGAAAAATTGGGGCGTGAGCCGTAAGTGTTTGCGAAGGCCTCTATAGATCCTACGCGCATCACTTTGCCTGGATCCGTACAGTTGTTACCGCTTTTATTGCAACCGATTTGGCCGTTAGACGCAGAAGCATCTACGATAAAGACAACCTTAACGGGGTCCGTAATATCCGCAAAACTTGTCGTACAAGTCTGTTCCACTTCAAACGTGTAGGACAATTGATTCGGAAGCCCGAGGCTGTTTGTTGCCGTTAGTGTAAATGTATGTGTTCCCGGAGTCAGAAGAGGGAAAGTAATTGTGTCACCCGAAAGTGTGCACGGTAAATTTGTTGTGTCTAGAATACACGTGGATGATTGAAGAGGCGAAGTCGGATCCACAATTGTATATTGTAGAACCCCTTGATCTGTTGTGTTGATGATTGAATTCGGTTTAATTGGAAAAGCTAATGCCGGACCGACTGTTTTAATTGTCCAGGCATAACTTTTAACTGCTGATAAATTTTCGGCGGCATCTTGAGCTTGAACATAAAAGATGTGAGCTCCGTCCGCTAGATTTAAACGAGTGGAAGGCGAAGAGCATGCAGCAAGAGGCTCACTGTCCCAGCCGCATTTGTAAGTAATAGGACCATTTGTATCTGTAGCTGAAAAACTAAAAGTTGCAGTCGTCTCCTTCGTCAAGAGATCAGGTTTCGCAGTAATCACGAGAACAGGAGGAAGAGTGTCGACGATCCATTTGTATTGAGCCGACTTTGAATTTCCTGCCTTGTCTGTCGCGATAACTACAAAAGTGTGTTCTCGGTTCGGCTCGAGACTCTGATAGGGCTGAGAGAGAGAGGAGCAATCTTGAGCCGCCCCACCGTTGAGAGTGCACATAACTGTAGCAATTCCGCTCTCGGCATCAGCAGCTGTGATAGCAAAATTTGCAGACAATAGGTTTGTCAATGAATCCGGTCCTTGCGGAATTGTAACAGTTGGTGGCGTTAAATCTACTTTCCATTGATAGCTGAGTTCCGCAGAGGCGATGTTAAGACTACTATATCCTCGAACGACAAAAGTATTTGTGCCCGCAACAACTCCTGCAGGGGAAATTGGGCTTGAGCAAGCGGCAAAAGCACCGTTATTAAGTTTGCATTCGAATTTGTTAATAGAATTTCCGAGACTGTCTTGACCTTCAAATGCAAAGTCCGCCGCTAAACTTTTTATGATAGAGTTCGGAGTTGAGGTAAAACGAAGAGTTGGCTGCAAGCGATCAATTTTCCATGAATGCTCTGCGGCCGCAGAAGTATTTCCAGCATTGTCGACGGAGCGAACTGAAAATGAATGATCTCCTTCAGAGAAAGGCGGATAAGTTTGCCCAGAAACACAATCGGCATAAGAACCTTGGTCCAATTTACATTCGAAATTCTTAATGCCAGACAATGCATCGGATCCAGAAAATTCAAAAACGGCACTTAAGGATCCGGTTAGAACCTGTGGAGTTTGATTGAGAGTTACAGTTGGTGGAGTTAGGTCTACAATAAAAGATTGAGTTATGACTTCGGAAGCATTCCCAGCCTTGTCGACAGCAGAAAACTGAACCATGTGCGCACCGTCACTCAAACTTTTTCCGTCATAAGAGCCATCGCATGGAAGACTTGCAGTTTGGCCCGGAACAAGGCAGAAAGTCTGATCCACGCCCGAGCCGGAGTCGCTCACTTCGACAGAAGTCACAACAGAATTCTTGTTTGTGAGTGCTGGGGCAGCGACTTTAACCGCAACTGCTGGTGGAATATTGTCGTGGATAATACCTGCTGAGATACAGTTCGTTTCGACTAAGTCCTTGTCGCGGAATTTGGCATATACTTTAGCATGTTCGTTTGGTTGTCCTAGGACCCAAGCTTTTGCAACCTCGTAAGCTTCCCATGAACCACCACTTGCGCAAGTGTTATCATTTGTAATGTACATGTGAGTCGCATTTGGCGCGCTCATTGTAAGAGCTACGTTCACATCTTTTGTAAACTGTGCACCGTTGTTGATTTTCAATTGTTCAGAACCATCGAAACTGAGTGGGTCCGTATTTTTAGGCCCATCCGTAGAAGGATCTGTCGATGAGTCTATTGAAGGATCTATTGATGAATCTGGCGAAGAAGGATCTACTGAGGCCGCCGTTGCTGTCGTAGCCTGCTCAAGCCTCGAGAAATTCTGTTTAGCGCAGTTTTGGAAACCGACTATTAAAACTAAAGAGGCCAAGGCCATACTGACTGGCTTCCAGAATTTACGAATCCATTTGTTTTTAAAAAAATCTTCCAATTTAGTACGCGCCATAAACACTCCCGCAGTTCTTTGATTTAATTTTCTAAACTCTATCGTTGCAAAAACACCGCCGTCTTTTGGACCAGGAGTCTCACAGTGAGAATTAGAAATGAAGAGTCTTTTTCAGAGTTTGCGGCCTCATGGAAATGCTCTCTCTTGATACATCTTACTCTGAGACATTAACTTTTTAAATTTGATCAGAAGTTTTTCAGGGCCAAAGTGCATCTCGCAGGTTTTTAAACCGGCCTTTGGGCGAGGAATTTGTGCGTGGCTTTGGAAGCAACAGTACTTGATGGGAGGTGTAAATCACCGCATTGAACGATCAAAGAACTCAAGAACGTCGTGACTGTGACTCGAAAAAGTTTTTAAGACCGCCGAAGTGTGGCCCGTTTTCAATTGAATATTCTCAGGTCGCCCAAAAGAGTTCCAAAGTTGAAACTGATTTTTTGTAGGAACGGTGTCATCCGCTGTGGCAATTACCATTTTTAACTTTAAACCTGCAATGGGTTGAACAAGGCTATTGAGGTCAATCTTCATCGCCTTTTTGAGGGCTCGTCGATATTGATCGGCTGTCGTAAAGTGATGAGCCTTCATGCGAGCTTCGCGAATGACGCGAACTTTTTTGTTTTGGCTTGTCGCCATAATTTCAGATATTGGAGCTCCACCTACAATGAGGAAAGCTGCCTTAAATCTGGATTCAACAGCGAGAGTGACCGAAGTCAAAATCGAGCCCATGCTTGTGGCTAAAATTCCTGTTGGTTTTTTAACAAAGTCGACGGCAGTACGAATGGCAGAGACGGCTCTCACGACAGCGATGTCCTGAGTTTTAAGATTCATGTCGACATCTTCGATTTGATCCCAGGTACTGATGATGACGGCATCGTACCCATCTTGGCAAAAAAGATAAGCGTAACCGCGGTCTATAGTGTTTTCTCCGCCAGTTGGTGGAACAATTAAGATAGCTTCGTGAGCCTCGCGGTAAGCCGGTTTAAAAACCGAGAGTACGATGTTGCGGGGACGTTTGGTGACCGGATCTGGCGATTGGATTCTAACGGTTGAATTTTTGCACCCTAAAAGCGTGATATTTTTTTTGGTGCTCACGACTTTGTAATGAGGAGAGTAAGCCTTTTTGAGAAGCGCTAAAGCTCGTTCTCGCTGAGACCCAAGAGCAGGAGATGTCGAAAAGAAAATTAGAAAGGAAAGAACGTTGATTTTTAATGCAGTTTTCATAACGAAACTTGATACCCCAAGAAACAATTCACTCTCTCATAGTTTAAATTCGGAAAGAGTCAAGATTTTTGAAGGAGAAAAGTAGCTCTCCTTTTGTCCGGGACTTTAGGCCATGCTAAAAGCTGAGTTCTGCATACGATCTATCTCTTTTTGGAATGTCTCTGTAAACTTATATTATGGAACTTAATCATCTTCGCTGTTTCTGGAAGTTTCACACAATAGCGGCTCTTCGATTGCTCATCAGCCAATCGGCCTTGAGTAAGGC
>JBFWYS010000021.1:0-16290 GCA_050186175.1 Pseudobdellovibrionaceae bacterium | reverse complement strand
ACACGGTCGACATTTTCTTGAGGGGAAAATGCGACTCTGGTTAACTCTACTATGTTCAGAGTTACACTAAGAATAGGACTCATAATCCGCTGGTCCCAGGTTCAAGTCCTGGTTGCCCCACTTTCTTAAGTAACTCTGGTACAAGAAACATTAACCAGAGGACATCATGTCAAAGCCTTCAAAATCGCGGTTTTTCCGCACTTTTTCCGCAAATGACTGGAACCATCCAGAATCGTGCACTCCCTTTTTCAAAATCTTCGATTCTCAACGCAAAACAACGTCAACTTTTTCCTCAAATGCGGAAAAATTGCGTAAAATCGAATTCCGCAAGATCAAAGAGAACTGATTAGCAACGACAAGAACACTCGGGAACAACGGATTGATGATCCGATTCCTAATTATTCCGTAATGATTTAAAATTGAAATTTGAGTTCAGGAAGATTATGAAAAGCTCCGACAATATCAGATGTATTCGCAAATACGAGAAAAAAGATGGATCTATCACATATCACGCTGAGGTGAGACGAAAACACGCTAAGCCACTGCGGGAATCATTCCGTACGCTTACAGAGGCGAAGAATTGGGTACGAAAGATGGAAAGCGCACTCCTTGAAGGAAAGCATGTCCTCGACAATAAAGCACGCAAGTACACCCTTTCCGACCTGATCGAGCAGTACATCCGTCTTCACCTCAGTGAATTCCCCTCCCGCCTTAAAGATCAAACCCCTCATCTGAAGTGGTGGAAAGAAAACTATGGGAATAAAACCCTGATTGAAATCACCCCCTCTCTCCTTGCCCAAGCAAAAGGGAAGCTTCTCAGCGGCATTACCATCCATAACAAAAAACGCTCAAACCCCACTGTAAATAGATATTTTTCCAGCCTCAGCAGAGCCTTTACTCTCGCCCTTCAAGAATGGCAGTGGATCAATGAAAACCCCTTTCGAAAGGTGTCAAAACTGAAAGAAAATGGGGGCAGAAACCGCTTTCTATCTCGCGAAGAATTGCATGCATTGCTCCATAGCTGCAAGGAAAGTAAAAATGCCCATTTATATGGCATGGTTCTAATCGCGGCCTCATTGGGCCTGCGCTTTGGAGAGATCGCCAATCTGCGTTGGAAACACATTGACTTTGAGAATGGGTTTGCGACACTCGAAACGACAAAAAATGGCGATATGCGCTTCGTTCCACTGCCCGATCAGGTCATCGCCTATCTAAAAGAGATTAAGAGCCCAAAGCCACCCGAGGAATTTTTGTTCCCATCTAAAAACCCTGCAAAACGCCACCCGTATTCCCTTATCAGAAAAGCTTTTCAAAAGGCGATTCAGGAATCCAAGCTTCAAGACTTCAAATTTCACGATTTGAGACACACTGCGGCTTCGCACATGGCCATGAACGGAGCGACTCAAGGCGAACTCATGGAGGTCCTCGGCCACCGTTCGCCCACTATGACCCGCCGATACGCCCATTACAGCAAGGAACATATTTCCCGCATCGTGCAAAAGACCAGCAACAACCTTATTGGCTCATCAGGAGACCACCCATGACAATTTACCTGCCCGAAGGGGTCAGCCTCTTCCGCCAAGCCTTTGATGACGCCTGCGACCGAATTTTGCGCAGTGAAGATGACATCACATTCTATACCCTATACGTTGAACTCATCGCCAGGCTTCAAGAGCACCCTCTTTTTAGGGACTTTATTCACGGGCTTGAAGCCGAGTCTCAAAAGCAAAAGCAGGAGTTTAGCATTGCCGCTTTGGACGCTCTTGAAGATTGTTGGATGAAGCTCTGGAGGTACCACTGTCATAATTTAAAGCACCGCAAGCAGCTCGTCCGCATCAAACGAATGGTTACAGCGCCATGTGGGGTTTCATCCGCCCGCCTTTATAATGGGCTCATTTTCCGCATGTCGGAATTTTGCCGTTTCTCTCCGTTTTGCCGTTTCATGAATGAATCCCCAAGGTTATTTCGGAAAGCACAATTTGAGTTACGCCTTGCGTCAACATGCTTCGAACACTTCTATTCATCCAAAGAGGCGTATTTTTCCCAAAGAAAAGTTGTTCAACGCAAGTTGCAAAAAAAAGATAAACAGCGAGGGCTACATAAAAAAATCTTCGATCCTGGATCGAGACATATCGCGCCTTTAACACAATCGATGGAAGTGGTCTCTTCTGATTTCTTCTCACCAGGAATTGAGGAGATCGAAAAAAGGTTCTTCAATCCAGGACAAAGCACGTCTGAAAAACGAAGGGACATACGATCCAAGGTCGAAACCAATCCCGCCTTTTGCTGGGAAACAATAAAGTTTCTCCTGCAATGTTGCACTCCGGGCGGATCATCCCCTGAGCCGAAAGCTTTCAAGGGAAAATGGCCATCCATTCGGGATACGGCATGGAAATCCGCACAAGAAAGATGTGAGATCGGAGTCCTTCTATTCGCGAAAATGGCTTTCAGGAAAAAACTATCTTCCAATTCCAGTGCCAACATTGATTGTTTTTTGAGCTGCGAGAATCAATTCCACCGCGAAGACTATGAGATGTATCTCCAATCTCTTAAAAACCACGTTCATGCGCAGTTATTGAAAATACAGGATACACTGACGGCGCCGCAAATAGCAGATACGGATACATCCCTCCTCGCACCTTCGCCGCAATCAGAGAGTTTAACAAAGGCAAATAGGGCTAGAATCGAACGAGAAAACTGTATCATTGAGCATGCAAAAAAATACTGGGCTAAATTCCCATCAGCAACTAACCCTTCAGTCTTCAACGATTACAAGAGTACATGTCCGCAAAACCTTAGGTACTCGCTAACAAAATGGAAGGAGATCATAAAAAGCAAAAAGTTAGATCCCCGGACGACTAAAGAAAAGAAACTGAGCTCGGGAAGACCATTAAAATAGCCTAGAAAACCCCGTCAAAAAAAGACTAAATTCAGTCAGAAAAATAGATCTGATTTTTACTTTCCCTCGTAATAATCCATCCACATTTTCCAAATCATTTTATATTCATTTTTTGAAAAATAACCACCTGAAATAATTAGAATTATTCAAAACAACATCAAACATAAGGAGTTTGTAATGAATAAATCGGAATTCTCAGGTAACAACGATATCCCAATCACATTCAAAGGGTTTCATAAAAGCTATGAATACCCCAGCTCTGGGGCACTTAGAAAAATGGCATTCGAAAGCGAAATAAATGGCCTAGGGGATGCTTTTTTAAAAATAGGACGTCGAAGGCTCGTTTTACCCGAGACTCTCTTTCGTCTTCTTCGAGAAAAAGGCAGCAAATAAAACAAAAACTGAAAGGCCGCCATCATTGAAGTTGAGGGGCGACCTTTCAAAGGAAAAAGTCATTAATGAATAGTCTTATTGTACCAGAAGATTCCATTTCCCCGGATAGACTTACCCCTGAGGAAAAATCAAAAAAACGCGCCGATGAACTAAAAGCGGAGGCCAAAGAGCCAACACAGTCAAAGCATACAACCCCGAGCAAAAAGGCATCCATTCTTCCCGAAGGAGAACAGGAAGCCATTAAGGCAGCAATCGTGGATGAACTAAACCGCACCCTCGCGATTGTTCATACCTCGAGCACGTACATCTTGATCGAAAAAGACGAGGTGGAATTCGTACTGGATTCCAAAACCTCCCTATTGATCCTCTATGAGAATCAGGTTGTACCAGAGCTTTCAAGCGAAAATGCCAAGAAACCCATTACAAAGGCGCATGTATGGCTAAAGAGTCCCAATCGGCGCACATTCAAAAACATCGTCTTCAATCCCAGAATTGCTGGCCATTATGACGAAAATTTCAATATTTGGAGAGGTTTTGCTGTCAACCCGATCGAGGGCGACTGTTCCCTTTTTTGGAGTCATGTCAAAACGATTATCTGCTGTGGAAACGAGGCTATATATATCTACATCAAGAAATGGCTGGCGCATTTGATCCAGAAGCCCTGGATTATCGCAACGGCGCTCATTCTTAGAGGAAAGCAAGGGACCGGCAAGGGTACTTTCGTTGAAACGATCGGCAAACTGCTCGGTCCCCATTATGCCCCTCTGGCTAACCTTGATCAAATCCTTGGAAGATTCAATTCGCACTTAAAAAATGCTATATTGATTTTTGCTGATGAAGCGATCTGGGGTGGGAATAAAAGAGAAGTCGGAGCCCTGAAATCCCTGATCACAGAACCGCGGCTTTTCATTGAAGCCAAAGGAAAAGATGGCTATTGGATCGACAACTTTAAGCATTTGATCGTCAGCAGCAATGAAGATTGGGCGGTGCACCTTGACCCCGATGATCGAAGGTTCTTTGTGCTCGATATATCCGCCGATCGGAAAGAAGACCTCGGTTATTTTGGCAAAATTAGATCCCAGCTCGAGAATGGAGGGTACGAAGCCCTTATGCATGACCTGCTCCAAGAAGATTTGACTGGATTTGACCCGAAAGTCATGCCGGAAAACTTCTCAGGATTTGATATGAAGCTCGAAAGCGCGCCGAGCACCGACCGATTCATCTACGCGTCACTGAAAGAGGAATGCTGGGATCATGCATATGCAGGCCCATCCATCGAGCTGAAAGATCTAACAGTAGATAAGTTCTACGACCACTACAAAACATGGTGCGAACGGGAAAAACAACCTATTCAACGAAAGGAGCTAGTCGGGAAGAGACTGAGAGCCATTATCCCCGGAATGAAAACAAGGCGAACGCCTCGAGAAGAGAACCCAACAAGGCCAGCTATCTATATGTTCCCACCACTCAGCGAATGCCGGACCTCATTTGAGAAATTCTATAAACAAAATCCTTCAATCTGGGAATGGTCATAGCAGTCAAGGTGGTCATGGAAAAATCAAAATTCTCGCAAGAAAATCAATCCTTGCCTGAGAGAGCCGCTAAACAAAACTTCCGTGATTTGCAATTTCACCCCGACCTCTATGACCGCTTTGACTCTTTCCAAAGGAGAATCACATGAACCTATTAGATCTAGCGCAAGAAATGGGATTCGATTCGCGTAAAACATCGACTAGCCGTGGCGGGGAATATCATTGTCCTTGTCCTGTCTGCGGAGGGAATGATCGTTTTATGTTCTGGCCTGAAGAAAATCGCTATTGGTGTCGCCAATGCGGTGCTGGGGGCGATGCGATCCAATTTTGCAGAGATTTTCAAAAGCTGTCCTTTCGTGATGCATGCATCAAAGTACAGAAAAGTCCAGAACCTGATAAATTTCGATCCAAAATGCGCCATGTTGATCTTATCGCTATTCGAACCCCTTCACGATCATGGGAAGATATAGCTCTGGAGTTTATCGAGAGTTCCATGCAGCGCCTTTTACTAGACGAAGAAGCGATGGAGCTGATCTTACAACGGGGTCTATCGCTTGACACCATCAGGGGAAATCATCTTGGTTGGAATCCGGTTAAAGCATTTTATCGACGCTCAGATTGGGGAATAGAAGAAACGGAAGAACGCAAATGGGTATGTCTGCCCGCAGGCATCGTTATCCCTATTTTTGAAGGCAGTGCTATCAGAAAACTCAAAATTCGAAAATCAGAGTGGAAGGAAGGGGATTTCTACGGCAAATATTATGAAGTCCCCGGCAGCTCGAATATAATACCGACTTTTGGAGTTCCCTCAAGAGATGTCGTGGTCGTCGTGGAAGCCGAGTTTGACGCCATGCTTGTTACTCAAGAAGCTGGAGATCTCTGTGCCTGTGTTGCATTAGGGGGCGCTCAAAAAAGACCTCATTCCTCTCTCCATCAACTGTTGATGAGTAGAAAGTTGATTTTATTCGCCTTGGATTTTGATGAAGCAGGTAAAAAGGAATATTCTTATTGGCAGCAATTCTATCCGAATCTTGAACCTTGGCCTGTTCCTGAGGGGAAAAGCCCTGGTGACTACTTTCAAGCTGGTGGTAAGATACGGGATTGGGTCTCAGCTGGCATTTTCAACTCACACTAAAAAAACTAAGACCTTTACAGTAAAGGACTTAATTATATTTACCACGGAGAAATAAATTTATTTACCACACAAATTACCCATGAAATGATGGATTTTCCAACATTTTATTGTTTTAAAACCTAACAATTGTTATCCTAATAAGTAGGAGTGTGATATGGAAAAAAGCCTCGGCAACCGCATTAAAGTACTTCGCGAAGAGATGGATCTTAGCCAAGAGGAGTTGGCTAAGCTCTTGAATGTCGATCGCGCCAGTTTGTCTCAAATTGAAAACGGGAAAAGATCAGTAAAGGCGGAGGAACTAAGTTTAATCTCTAAAGCGTTGAATGTATCGGCCGATACGCTCCTAGATCTGACTTCTTCACCGGAAATCTTCCTAGAGAAAAGCAGGAAAAAGCATGCAATACGTCCGATCCGAATTAATATTCCTCAACAGAAGACACAAAAGTTCAAGGAAGTTTTACTCTATATTCTTTCGAAAGTAGGCGCTAAGCCGAATGTCGGGGAGACGGTTATTTACAAACTGTTATATTTTATCGACTTTAATTTTTATGAAAAATATGAGGAACAACTTATTGGAGCAACATATATAAAAAATCATCATGGTCCTACTCCAATAGAGTTCAAAGCAATTATCAAAGAAATGGTCTCTGCGAAGGAACTGGAATGCGTTCAGAGTAAATATTTCAATTTTCCCCAGAAAAAATATTTACCCCATAGGACATCAGATCTTTCTCTATTTACTGCTGAAGAACTTCAATTAATCAATGATGTTCTCAATACTCTTTCAAACATGACAGCCACTGCAATTAGCGAATATTCCCATGGAGATGTTCCATGGATCACCACCCCCAATGGAGAGAAAATCGATTATGAATCGGTCTTCTACCGAACCCCTCCCTACAGCGTCAGAGATTATGGTGCCGAACTTTCGTGAAATCATCCGTTTGCCCGCTTTTGAAAGGGATTTGAAAAAACTCTTGAAGCGATTCCCGAGTTTAGAAAAAGATCTCGAGGTTTTTCAAAAAGTTCAGCTTAATCTTTTTCATAAGCAGGGCTTAGACAACGGGGGAATCGTTCGTATAGTTGGGCTTGAGCAAGGACTTTTGCCTATTTTCAAGGCCCGAAAATTTGCATGCCGTTCTTTGAAAGGAAAAGGAGCTCAATCAGGGATTCGAGTGATTTATGCATACGACGCTGAATCCGATTGCATTAAGTATCTTGAAATCTATTATAAAGGAGACCAAGAATTAGAAACGAGGACCCGTTTCCATGATGCAGCATGTTTTCACCTCGCAGGAGAAAAATCTGATTTTTGAATTACGGCTCGATCTGCATTACCTCCTTATTTTGACCAAGTCTTTCAGTTTTTGAATCGCACCACATTTTCTCTCTGATCAATTAGATTTTAATTTGATTAGATTTTTACAAAATTCAAATAGAACATTTATACTTGAGCTTGAATGAATAACAAATCCCCGAAGGTTATCCACAGTAGAAAGCTCGTACTTTTCTGATAAAATTGGAGTGATATATGTCGACACCACAAAAAATAGATGAAAGGCAGCAAGAGGTTGCTCCTAGAACAGCTCCTTCAACCACTGTACCAGAGCCTTTCCTTGAATGGAAATTCAAGCATAACGAAGATACAGGAGAATACGAGTTTGATTCGATTGAGCTTTCAGACGGGAGCAAGATTAATCAAGACAATTTCAGGGGAGCGCTGAAAAGAGCATTTGGAACCACCGACGCAGCTGTTGGAGAAAAAATTTTAAACAAGATTGCCCGCGGTATGACAGGCGAAAAATTCGCTCTAAGATTAAATGAAGTGTCAGCCTTGATTTCAGCTTTACGACCGCAAGACGAGACAGAAGCGATGCTGCTAGGTCAATTCCTTACGCTTCAAGACTCAGGAATGAAATGCCTACGGCTCGCCAACTTGCCAGAACAAGGTTTTTACCATGAGGAGCGGCTGTTTCTTCTTGCCAACAAGCTTTTAAACACAGCCAATCAAACCATACAGACCGTCCTAAAATATCGTTCTAGAGGTCAGCAAACAGTACAAGTCGTTCATGTTCACAATGAAGGTCAGGCAATAGTTGCTCAAAACCTCTCCCATTCAGCTGGGGAGGGGGTAAAGAAAAAATCTGAGAATTGAACCCCTTGGATCATCGTGGCACAGTGTACAGCAAAAAGCAAAAGATCGACGGAACAGTGTCAAAAATGGGCTGTTCGGGGAAGTACAACGTGTCATATGCACGGGGGCACTTCCAGAGGCCCAAAAACTAAGGCGGGAAAAGAACGCTCTCGTCTAGCTGCGCTGAAGCATGGAGGTCATACGAAAAAAGCTAAGGCCCAGCACAGTGAAACGATGATGTTGATTCGCCGGAGCAAAGACCTACTCCAATCGCTCTCATTTGGAACATGAAGGATCGCCAAAAATATATCGAACTAAATGGGCAACACAGAATCCTATCAATAATGGCCACCAGGCAACAAAGAAAATAGAGGCCCAGCCGAAAACAACGTAAACGATTGATGCCAAATGCAATCTTGGACTTTTAGTGCGACTAGCTGAGAAGGAAAGAATAAAAGCATTCAGGATAAAAAATCCTGCAAAAATATATAGGAAAACATCTAAAATCACCGATAGTCTCCATGACAATTCTCAGATACATGGACATGAGTCTTAACTGCTGACCAGTAGCGACAGTAGTCGCAGGATGTGTTGACTAGAGGCAATATATCCGATTGAAGGCATTTACAAATTTCAAATAAGGTAGGTTCTATCCAAGAATCATCACCGGTATAGGGGATGATAGATATCGAGAACTCCAGCTTCCCATCAAATTTGTCCTTGGAGTCATCTCCGTTGCAATAGACGAAATATCCTGTGTTTGACACCAGAAATCCCCTGCGCCTTAATAGCCACTGGTAAACCTCAATCTGCTTCTTCAACTTAGTCTTGTAATCGCTATCGTCCAATTGGATTTCTTTAGGAGTCGAGGTAGCCTTATAATCCACTACGATCAATTCCCCAGCAGAATTAATCCACAAATCATCGACCGCGCCGGTAATGATGAGATTCGTTGCTTCATGATGGTATTGCACCCCTTGGAAGTTTGCCCTCCAAACATCGAGGTCTGGATGGGGAAAAGGGATCGCATCAATGCCATATTCAATCATCAATGGATGAGGCTTTTTGTCAGATCTGCATTGATCAAATTCTTTCTTAAGAAGCGTATCCACCGCAGTGTTCAAGCGGAATGGGGCTCCGCCAGGTTGACCAGTCCCACATCGCCGGTCGAGATAAAAACATCGGGGACAGTCAAGGAAGTTCTGAATCTTAGTGCGGCTCAGCTTGAAAGGCTTTTCCGCGCTGGGCAAGAATAGGTTTCTCGTTCGTTGTGCATTATAAGTCATACTCACCCCTTCGCCACGATTTTTTGCAGATTGCGGTCATATCGATAATTTACAATAGCTCCGCTTATTAGGAGTTCGATCGCCGTATTAATAACTGGCAAAGGAGCTACAAACCATTCCCTCGGCATGTGTCGCTGCCCATTTCCATCAAATACATCGACGTTCAGGCATACGCTTGCAAAAAAGGTATGCAATAGCAATTCAAGCTTTTGGGGATTCAAGTTAAAACATTGATAGGAAACAATCTCAGATACTGGAGCCATGAGGTAAGTAGGCTCTTGCGATGCGTTTTTAATCCGTTCCTGAATGGGAAGTCGCGAGAAACCAATCTTGTATAGATGGTTAATAGACTGAATTTCCGCCCTTGTGCTGTGAGATTTTAGGATATAAATATATCCGCTTTCTTTGTCATCGCTTTCGATTCCTTTCAAACCATCCAAAAGACGATCTTCATGAACCGTAACCCGTCTTCCATTCTTGTATAATGCCCGAGCAAGAGAACGTAGAAGCAGGTCAGATTCAGTTCCATTTTCGAATATACAATGCAATCGCGCATCTGTCTTGCAGTTCCTTATTTCTTTTTCACCAATAGAAGCCACATAGGTTAAAATTCCATTCAGAACAAAGAAATCGCCCTGATAAATTTGCTGTTCATTAGCAAAAGGCATTAATTTTCTCTTTTCTGAGACTAGATCAGCTTGGCATTGCTTAAAAAGAGGCTCGTACTGTTGAAAGTTTTGACATACTGTTCGCTGAGCTATATAATCCGGTACAGCCACTTCTTTTGGAATGTGCTTCATAGCAAAAATATCATCAGACCAATCTTTTAAAAGACCAAGATCATCATCTTTAAAAATATCTTCAATGGAGGCAATTGTCTTTTTTTCTTTCAAAAGTTTAGATGTGTCATATTGGATCAAGAGCTGAATATGGTCCGGATTCTCTCTGAAAAAGTTTAGACGACTATAAAGAGCAAATTCCCGCATATCTTCATTATTAGGCTCAGGCTCACGACCCGTTTCAACCATGAAATCATTAATCTCTTGAAAAGAAGCGATAAGACGTTCATGAGGATCTTGGGATGCACTTGATGAAGCTTTGGTCTTTAAGAGCCCCTGATCATCTTCTTCTATCAATTTTCGCAATATTTCAGGGTCCATTTACTAAAACCCCTGTTTCTGGCGTTCACGCTTTACAAAAGCAATTACCTCTGCCATGCGTCGTTCCATTGGATCTATCGAATTCAGATTTGGATCTCGCCCAGTCACCAGCTTAAACAGTTTGGCTTTAGGCCAAATGTGGATCACTTCTTCTTCAGTGATTTGTATCCTTGTGACTGCAATCGTTTCCTGAATCAATTTTAGGACATGAGGAGTCACGGACTTTGAAAGGATTTCAAATGCCTTTTGAAATGGATTGATTTGATCTATCAGATCGATATGCAAATCATCGATATTGATGAATTGTCCAGCCATACGGATAAAACGCTTATCCCCTGTCTCCTTGATCTCACCGTTTTTCACGATAGAATCGACAACCACATGCTGCCTCACCTCCTCAACTTCTTGCTCAGAGAGATCTGGATACTTAATTTTTATGATTTTTGGGATCATTACCTTGTTAATGATCTCTGGATCTATATTTCCAGGCAGAGCTTTCATAATCGAATCATCTTGTAGAATAGTGGCTTTTAAGTCGTTCAAATCTGATTCGATAATATCTTTTACTCTCCCAGAGCTTGGTTCTTTAAAACCGTTGATTTTGATCGCGCCGGGTTGAGATTTATCCTCTCCTGATATTCTTGTTAAAAATTTGACATTAGGCGCTAAAACCTGCTCCATAAGAAGTGAGCAAGTGATTGCCTTCAACATATTATTTACAGATAGCTTTACTTGGTCATCTTCAGCGTCTGGCTGAGCAATCAAATTGGTAAATTGCGCATGAGATTTCCCATTACTGTCTCTAGTGCAACGACCGATAATCTGGATAATTTCTGTGAGAGAACCTCGATATCCAACCGTCAGGGCGTGCTCACAAAATGGCCAATCAAATCCCTCTTTAGCCATTCCTAAAGCAATGATTAGATCTATGTCATCTTCATTCTTGATTTGGCGCAAATAGCTGACGATCTTATCTCGTTCAATGGGGTTGTCATTTACCAGATCGGCCACTTTTAGCATTTTTTTATCACGTTTACGCTCAATAAAAATGACTCCCGTTTTCGAGTCCTGGCCTTTCACACAGCCAATTACATCCAAAATGGTATTCACCTCATTTTCTTTGTCTTTTGTCGATTCCCCCGACCGAATATGCGGAATGTGAAGGATCGTTTTTTTGTCAGTATCGAGTACTTCATCGATTGCTGATGTATAACGCCCCTGGTAGAAGTGATATCCAATACCCAAGGACTTTAGATATTCATAGCCATTGAGCTGTTCATAATAGTTGTAAGTGACTTTTGTAAATTTTGCTTCATCTTCAGGCAAGAGAACCGGAACACTATCCCCTCTAAAATACGATCCTGTCATGGCCATGATATGAGCGGTTGAATTTGCCATAATGGAGCGGAGTAGTTCGCCCAACCGACTATCACCATCAGCAGAAACGTGGTGGAATTCATCGATTGCTAACAAAGTGTTGTTAAACTTCTCGTCATCAATTTCTTCAAAAGCAAAACGTAAAGTGGAATGCGTACAGATGAGGATTTTCTCCTCATTGTCAAGAAATCTGAGAAAAGCCTGTACTTTGGTTGCCTCTCCTCCGGGGATACAGAGATTGTAAGCTGGGTTTGGGTCCCAATCAGCGAAAAATCCGTATGTTGTCAAATCGGCCTTTCCAAACGAAGTAGCAATCACCTTTTCGGGGACGGCAATAATGACCTTTTTCACTCCTTGTCGATGGAGCTTATCGAGAGCAACGAACATCAGAGCCCGAGATTTTCCGGAAGCTGGGGGTGCCTTTAAAAGCAAATATTGGGCATCTCGCGCTGAGTACACACGTTCTTGCATCTCACGCATACCCAATGAGTTAGTTTTTTTGCTTTGCCCTGTCCGGGCATAGTTTAAATCGACGATATTAGGCACATTACTTCCTTTTATTTTCGTTTTGGATCATTTCTTCGTAGAGCTTGAATAGATGCTCTAATCTTTCTTCATCGCTTTCAAAAGGCTTAGACCGATAGCAACGCTCGACAGCAGCGTCGAGGTTTTGATGAGCTTTTCTTAAACCAGCAGGCATTTTTTTAGGATCATAGAGTTCGGCGATAGTCTTTTCCGGATATTTCTCACGTTCAGAAAGCACATTAAGCACGTGAGAGTGAATTTGTTCTTTTTGTTTTTTATTTATTTCAGGGAAAGGAAAAGTGTTATAGCAAAGCTCAGATGAGTATCGGTAATCAGTTTTTAATCGGCCTGCTACAGCCCTTACCCAGGTCATGTGCATGCGTGAAGACACAATTCCAAATACGTAAGGTTCTGGATCATAAATTGCTTGGTTTGGGGCAATGATTACTTCTTTATTTGTCAGAAAGCCAATTGGAATATACTCTCTCCTTTCAGAAGTCACAGTTGGAATCAATAAGGAACGAGAGCGGGCAGTTTTCATTTCTCGAAATTGATGGGCCTTTGAAGCAAGCGAATGAGTTCCTTTATCACTGCTACTCAATCTGAAGGTCTTGGTTTGTTTAACTCTATACTTAATAAAGTCAATCTCATTGGCTAAATTAAGATCGTGATCCTCAATCCAAAGACACCATCGTTTAACGCCTTTGATGAATTCTTGCGCTCCTATAATCGATTTAATTAATCGCTTTGTCCGCGGATTATTCCTTATTAAATCGGTTTTCTCTTCAGCAGATAGTATTAAGTGACCCCCATCGATGGCCATATTTCCATAATCCATTTTTGGAAGATTCGAAAGTGGAATCGATTTTCTCAATACACACTTATTATTTCCTACTTCCAGATATGGATTAATGTTTTTGACCGTCTTTTTCGTCGATTCGTCGTAAAGATATTTTTCACAAGGGCTGATATTTCGTATCCCAACAATCACGCAAGTAACACCAGCCTTTCCTTTGGCGTTGTTTGTCCATTTAAAGGATTGATGAGCAAAATAAATCTCTAAGTTATTTTGAAGAACTAATGTCGTAAGCACCGGAGCTTGCTCGCCTTGACAGATTGAATTTGTGCTTACAAAGGCGTACTTAGCAGAAAAATCCCGAACATAGTCTGAGGCTTTTAAAAACCAGCAAATGACGTAATCAATTTTTTTTGGTTTTGTTTGACGACCTTGAAAAAGGAAGCTTATATCTTCTTTTTGTTCTTCTGTTTGCATCCTAGCCCCGATATAAGGCGGATTGCTGGCTAGATAAATTTCAGCTTGTTGATTTTTGGGACATATTTTTTCCCAATCCAATCGAGTGGCATTCCCATAGACAATATGACCACCTTCTTTTAACGGAAGAGATGGCGCTGATTCTCCAAAGATCTTTTTGAAGATCATATTCATCTGATGTTCAGCAAGCCAAAGTGATAACCTTGCAATCTGGCAAGCAAATTCATCGATTTCGATGCCATAAAATTGGGAAAGCTGAACTTGTGACAAGAAAGTTGGATGCTTTCCTAGCAATTCAAGGTGTTTGAGGAGCTGTATCTCAAAACGTCTAAGTTCTTTGTACGCAATGATCAAGAAATTCCCAGAGCCACAAGCTGGATCAAATATCTTTATTTTCCCAAGTCGATCGCATAATTCTTCTAATCTTCTTTTATGATTTTTGGATTTTTCGAGTTCCTGGTAGAGGTCGTCTAGAAAAAGCGGTTGGATCACCTTCATGATGTTGGTGACTGAGGTGTAATGCATGCCCAGACAACTCCTTTGATCTGGGTCTATTACCGATTGAATCATAGAGCCAAAGATATCTGGATTGATGGAGGACCAATCCAATCTCCCACTTTCAATGATCATTTTACGAAGGCGCTGGGTGAATTTAGGAATCTTGAATCGATCTTTAAACAGTCCTCCATTAACATAAGGAAAATCTCTTACCCATTTGGAGCAAGCGGTCCTTTCACTTTTCCTCTTGTTGAGCAAATCAAATAAATCGTCAAAGAACTCCTGAAGATCGCTACCGTCTTCTTGAGTACGCTCATTGATCGTTTCGATGAATTGATTGCTCTTGAAAATCTCAGTACTTTCAGCAAAAAAACAAAACAATAGGCGAGATAAAAAAACGTTTAAATCCACCGCATCCTTGTGCTTTGGTCTCATATTTGGATTGAACTTGCAAATTTCCTCGTATATTTTGGCCATTCGTTCGGCAGCTTTTACATCGGCTGCATTTTCTTTATGAATCGAAGCCTTTTCGATGCCCGACAAGGGCAAAAAGAAATCAAAGTTCTCGGGCAATTCATTAATAGAAATATCAAGCTTATCTGTTGTTGTGGTGTCGATCGCAAGAAGGGTTTGGTAATCTGAGACAATGAGAAATCTGGGATTGTGCCTACGAATCTGTTGATTCTGAGAAACCTGATCAAGCGTTGAGTAAAGATCGCCTTTTTCTACTTTTTTAAAATAGAGGTTCTTCTTCCATATGATCTCACCCGGTTTTTTAGAAAGATTCAAACTGCCTTTCTGAAGACGTGCTATCGAAGCTTTAGGTTTTCCGAATGCACCAAGTAGATCATAAATAAACGTATCTCGCGAGAAGTCACTCAACACTTCCCGAATGTTCTCTTCAATCTTAGAAATATTCATAATTCCATCACAACCCAAGTTTAATTGGATTATTAACGAATTGTTAATTTATTTCTATTTCAAATAAAATATCACGATCAATAAATTTTAATATTTAATTTAACTTATTTTATTTTTTAACAAACAAGAGCATTCAAAAATACTTATTTCTAAAGAATCACCCTGAAAACAAAGACCGATCTCTAGCAATTTTATAGTGAAAACCCGAACGAAGCGGCATCAGATCATCTTGTCGGAAGTGAAGATTTCCGCATTTTTTCCGCAAATGATCTGAATTTAAAGGAATTTTTATGAATTAATCTGAACACGGTCGACATTTTCTTGAGGGGAAAATGCGACTCTGGTTAACTCTACTATGTTCAGAGTTACACTAAGAATAGGACTCATAATCCGCTGGTCCCAGGTTCAAGTCCTGGTTGCCCCACTTTCTTTACACTTTATGTCTTCAAGAAACTCTACGCAGTAGAGTTCCAAACACGGCTGAGCGTTCTTGTGCTGAGGTGATAAAACCATGCGTAGTTTCTGTCTTTTCGCATGAGATCCATTTTTTCATTTCATTGACCGTGTGCGGCGGGCACCACGTATCTTGATCGCAGTAGATCATATGCAGTTTGTCGCGCACTTGTTCTGGGATATGCAGAGTTCCTTGATAGAGTCCTATTACTTTATGTTCATGGTAGGCCAAGGCTAAACTCGTGCACAACTCTTCATCGGTCACATATCTTAAGTCTTTAGAGAATCTCTCCAAAATACCGCGGCAGCTTAATAAAAAATCCTTGATGAACGGTACCCGGTAAAGGTGCCGCACTGATCTCAAAATAGCCCTCCCCTTTAAACTTGGCCTCAGCAAGAAAGGGTATAGAAAAAAACAGTTTTCAATGATTTCATTGTGTTCTTTAAGCAGCTGAAGGGCCATCCATGCCCCGAGCGAATGACCGATAACAACAACTTTTTTTTTAACAGCTTTATGGAAAGCTAAAAGCTGTTGCCCGTGAATGATTGCTGTATCGCTCAAATATTTAGACGAATCGTCACTAATAGGAAGCTGCGGGTAAGGCGATATGCATACTGAACACTCTCTGTGCTCACGCTGGATTTCTTCAGCCCATAATTCATAAAAATAGAGCGCTGGAGGATTGCCTGGGATGATGAATAAG
>JBFWYS010000020.1:0-16539 GCA_050186175.1 Pseudobdellovibrionaceae bacterium | reverse complement strand
AGGAAGGAAGGAAGGAAGGAAGGAAGGAAGGAAGGAAGCAGATTTTGCGAAGTCATTTTTCAGAAAGTGACTGGTTAGATTGTAAGCCGTTCGATCTTGTCAATCAGGCAATCCTAATAGTCCAAGAGCTGCAATGCGGCCACTAACTCGGGTTTTGTGTCGTTAGCGAGTCGTTAGATGCAGTGTGGTTGATTTTTGTTTTTTCACTCGGACTCAGAGGGAAAATTGAATTTTTGGTGTTTTTGAGAGACAATCGGCAGCAAGCGAGGGTGGATGCTTAAAATTGTTTTTTCACCGACATGTGGGTCTAAAGTTAGTTATTTTCAGGGGTTTGATCCTGAAAATGAAACTTGGGTGGTTTCGGATCTTCGGTCGAAATTTGATTTGCAAGATCGAGTGCTGGAAAAACAAGGGTATTTTGAGGATCACAGTGTTTTGCGCGCCAGTGAATTGTGGCGAGAATTGCTAAAGCGCGCGCAGCCTGAATATCGAATCGTGTCTAAAGACTTCGCTCTTCTTTTTATCAAAAGTGAACTCAAGAAAAAACAGCTGAAAGTTAATGAATCTGCTGTTGATACTGTTTTTGCTTACCTGGATCAATTGGCGCCAATTCTCTCAACACCAGGGAGTGAAGATGCGATCCTAGGTTGGTTCGAAGAAAATCCTGAGGCAGCGGGCCGGTGGGGGCAGTGGTATGAACTCTGTTTTTCTCTTTGGCAGAGTTTTAAACGTGAAAAGATTTTGGTCAGCCCTTGGATTGGTGGGGCCCTTCTTTCAGTTGTGGATTTAAAGCCAGTTTGGAATCGTCCTTTGATTTTTGATCTGGGTACGGAGATTCTGCGAGTTGAAGCGGATTTGATTAAACATCTAAGTCGTTATTGCGATGTGCGGGTTCTAAATCCTAACTTTCAAAGCGAAGACGAGTTTAAGTGGAAAGAAGGGTTTAAATTTTTGCTTCGTCCCTATGAGTTTTTAGTTTCGCAATCCAACTCTAAAGAAACTCTTCATTTTAGTTTTCCACAGGAAAATGCACTAAAATTTTTTAGATTTTCTTCTCACCTTGCAGAAGTTAAATTTGCGGTCTCCCGAATTCGCCAGTGGCTTGAGAAGGGCGTGAAGCCGACTCAAATCGCCGTTTTGGCACCTAACATCGAGATCTATTGGCCGGTGTTAGCTCAATACCTAAAGCAAGAGGGTGTGCCGAGTGGAAAGAATGAGGCTTCTCGGATGCATTCGCATTTGCTAGTAGCAAAGTGGATTGCAAAGTTGCAGATCGAATGTGGCATCATGAGCGCTGAAGACTTAGAGACAAGTCTTTACTCTGACAGCGTCGACTCTCCGATGAGATTCGAACGTTTTCAAAGTCTCTATAGTCTTATTTTTGGCTCGGAAGATCTCGCGCGTGAAAGCAAGATCGAAAGTTATTTCGAGCGAAAATATGAATCGGATGAAGAACTCACTCGTGATGAACTTGTAGTTTGGCTTGTTCAGCATTGGCCCCTCAATGCAGACTCTGAGATTGTAAAAAAAATTGTGGACCATTTGTACTTGGACACAAGTGGAAAAACTGTTTTGTCAGTTCAAGACTGGATTGCTCTTGTTAAAGCCGTTATTTACCGCATTGAAACCGTAGAGATTGAGGCAGACGCCAAGGGTATTCAAGTTGCAAATCTCATGTCGGCGCAATATTTACCGGTCACACATCGACTGTTTTTAGGCCTCTCAGAAGAAGAACTTCGACGGCCGACTGTAAAAACTCAAATTGTAAGTGATGATATCGTGAGTTTGAGTCGGAATTTGGATTTTCATCTTTATCATCCGGATCATTCCTCACAGGAGTTTGAATTGCATTGGTTGGCCCAAACCGGCGGCGTCGAAGATTGCTTTTGTTTTGGATGGAGTGATTTTTCGGGACAAATTCTCTCGCCTGCCCAATTTTGGATCGAGGGTCGGATTGCTCAAGAAGGAAAACTCTCTGCTGAATTTGATTCAGTTGAAAAAACGCGGTGGGACCTGATTCAGAATGCCGATTTTTATGAGTTCGTGGAAAAGGAACGAAAGAGATCTAAAGCAGAAGTCGAAAATTTAAAAAATTCTTTTGCGAACGACTGGGGACACGCTCCAATTCCCGCCTTTGCCCCTAGTGAGGCATGGCGTCTGTCGGCGTCGAGTTTAGAAACATATTTAGATTGTCCTTTTAAATTTGCCGCAGGAAAAGTTTTCGGTCTCTTGGATGAACCGACTTTAGATCTGGATCTCGACAAAAGAACAAAAGGTCAGATTGGCCATTTACTGTTTGAAAGAATTTTATCAGGTGAGGATCTGAGTTCTTGGAACGCAGAAAAGATAGCGGCTATTTTGGAAATGGAATTTCAAGAAAAGCGAATTTTGCTTTCTGACTCACGTCTTTGGCAGAAAATTAAAAACCGCCATGTGATTTTGGGTCTCAGGTTTGTTGAGTTTGAAAAAGAGTGGCGCAAGAGATTTCCTCAAACAAAAACAGTGGGGCGCGAAGTTTCGTTTCGCGGATTTTTAGATCCTGATGGAAACTGGCACGTCGAACCTGGTCCTGGAACTACAGAGTTCACTGGAAAAATTGATCGTATCGACGAAGACGGAAACAAGAGAAAAGCTGTTATCGACTATAAGTCCTCACAGTTTGGCATCACTCCTTTTCAAAATTGGTTTAAAGACAGAGCGCTTCAGCTCGCCCTTTATACCATGATTGTTGAAACCGGATTGGCAGAAGGTCTCGAGCGGTCTCAGGTTATTGCCGCACTTTATTTTAACTTCAGAAACTTCGATCGTGATTTAGGATTTAAGATCGTCGATGCGGTTGGCAGTCTTTATGACCTCGAAGGTAAACGAAAACGGGCTCATCATATTTCTGAAGCCGAGCGTGAAAGTGAATTCGCAAAACTCAAAACTCTAATTGTCGAAGCAGTTCAGAATATTAAAAAAGGTCAGTTTCAGCCGGTGCCTCTTGATGAGAAACAATGTGAATATTGCAATTGGAGTGGACTATGCAGATCCCCGCATCTGAATTCGTAAATCAGATTTCAAGAGCTGGAGCGGGTGCTGGTAAGACCACGCAGTTGACTCTGAAAGTGGTTGAGCTTGTTCGCGAAAAAATCAAGACCACAGGCGAAGGACCAAAGCTTGTTGTGACTACCTTCACGCGAAAGGCGACTCAGGAATTGCGTGAAAGACTTGTTGCCAAAGCGCTTGAGATAAATGATCCGGCTTTGGTTCAGTATATGAATTCGCGCTCGAAACTGCAGATCTCCACAATTCATGGAGTTCTAGCTTTGTTCCTTAGTCGTTATGGTCATTTGATAGGTCTTGACTCGCAGTTTTCATTTCAGAGCGAACTCAATTCAAAAAAATGGGTAAAAAAAGCTCTACGTGAAGCGCTATTAGTTTCGGAAAATAGTTCTTTGCTCCTAGAAACCTATCGTTTTGAAGACCTCGAACAAATGGTTCTTAGATTTTACGAAAACTGGATGACTTCATCCGAGCTTCAATTTGTTTCAAAAGATTCAATGTGGATTTTGCGAGATCAAAAGATAAAAGTGCTTGCGAAAACCTGTGCTGAAGTAGCTTCGCAAATTTTGTCAGAGACTAGTCATCCTTCCTGGGAAGATTGTGCCAATCGACTTAAAACTTGTAGCGAGGTTCTTACGGCATGGGAGCAGGAGGGTGCAGCAAGTCTTGATGCTGTGTTAGAAGGGTGGCGTCTGCCATCCGCTAAAATAAAAGAGGGGGCATCAGGTAGTACTCAGGAGGATGTTAAAGATTTAAAATCCGAGCTTAAGGAATTTTCTGAAAATTCAGCTTATCAAAATGCATATATCGAGACACACGAAACTCTTTGCCGAGCCTTTGCCGATTTCGGCGTTGAGTTTGTTAAACATCTATTCGCTCTCAAAATGAATTCCGCATCTCTCTCGATGAGTGATTTAGAAGGCCTGAGCCTTCAGGTTTTGATTAAGCACCCAGAAGCGGGCGCTAAGTTTGCCAAGGAGTGGGACTATTGGCTCATTGATGAATACCAAGACACAAGCAATCTTAATGTTCTGTTGTTAAAAAGTTTAGTTGGTTAATCCAATAAATATGTGGTCTGCGATCCTAAGCAGAGTATTTATCTGTTTCGTGGAGCCAGAACCGAAGTTTTTTTATAAAAAGAATCTGAAATGGCGGAGAAAAAGGGGCTCTTTAAACCCCTGATGAAAAACTACCGTTCGCAAAAACCTCTTTTAGAATTTTTTAACGATTATTTTAGTAAAGTTTCCCCACAATTTTCAAAAATGGAAGCGGCCGGTCCAGAGGCTGCCGAAGAAAAACCTAAGGTCGCACAGGTTTTGGTTTGTGCCGAAGACGAAGAAAAAGAAAGCTCAGAAATTGAAGCGTCTGCGGTATTGTTTCGGGTGCAGGAACTTTTAAAGGGAGGGACGGAGCCCGAGCAAATAGCTATTCTGGCTCGTAAAAATGCTCAACTCGCGGCGATTGCCGAAAAGGCCGAGCAGGTTGGAATTCCAGTCCAATTGCATGCTTCCGCAAGATTTTTTGATCGAATCGAAATTCGCGATGCTTTGGCTTTACTGAAATTTCTGGTAAATCCTCATGACAATTTAAATCTTCTTTGTCTTTTGAGATCGCCATGGCTGCGAGTTCCAGATGCGGTTATCGCCCAGCACTGCGACAAAAAGGCATTTTCATATTGGACTCATTTGTCGAGGTCGGGTGAGCCGGCCATCGAAAGACTCAAAGGTCTTTTAGTTCGTTCAAGATCGGAGAGTGTGAGTCAATTGTGGCTTCAGCAGCTTGTTGATCTAGGATTTTTTGACTCTTGTCTTTTGCACGATTCAACCGGCAAAAGAGAAGCAAATCTCTGGAAGGTCGTGCATTCCCTTTTTCATCAGGAAAGACAAAACGGATTTTCGTATAATGCTTTTATTCAAGAAGCTAAGTGGGCTATGGAGAGCGGTTTGTCAGATGAATCGGATGCAATTCCAGTCATTGAATCTAGGAGAATTAATTTGATGACTGTTCACGCTTCAAAAGGGTTGCAATTTAAGCATGTCATTTTGCCTTTTTTTGGAAAGGCCAAAACGGGAATTGACACTTCGATTCTGACTTTTGATTCAACAAAAAAGTATTGGTCCCTTAAGATTCCAAATTCAAGCGGAAAGCTCGAATCCTCGCTTGTCACCGATGATTGGAAAGCAGAACTTGCAAAGCGAGAAAAGGAGGAAAGTGATCGTGTTTTATATGTTGCGATGACTCGTGCGCAAGAAACGATCTCTTTGGTATGGCATCAAAAAGTTGAAAAGGGCTCATGGGCAGCGGCTTTTCCATATAAATTGGAAGAGGGCGTTCATTCACTGGATCTTTTCAGCTACGAAATTCGTAAAGGATTTTTTTCTCCTGAGCTCACCCCGAAAAAGATTTTGCAGGTCTCTGAAATCAGCAAACCTTGGCAAAAAGAACTTCGCGAATTTGTCGAAGAGCGAACTTCGTTTTCAGAGCAAAATAAAATAGATCTTACGAAAATGGTCTCAAAGGCATTCTTAAATCTCACAAAGGCTTCGCATCGCGGAATTTTCATGCACAAGGTGATGGAGTCCATTAAATTTAACTCTGAAGAGGATCTCAAAAAGTGGGTGCAAAGTGAAGTGCCAGCAAAAGAAGTTGAGAGTACTCTGAAGGCTCTAGATTTTATTCTCACACTTTCCGAACCAAACTTATTGTCCATTGTAAAAAACGGCGCGGCCGAGTGGGGATTTACTTATACGCGCGAGGGACGCAGAGTCCAAGGGCAGATCGATTTATGGGGACGTGATGAAACAGGAAAGCTTTGGGTCGTAGACTATAAAACAGGATCTTCTGAGTTTGAGGCAAAGGCATTTGAACAATTGGACAGTTATGTCAACGCACTCCAGATCTGCAAAAAAACAAAACCCGGGGAACAGGTCGCCCGGGTTGTGATTTATCCATTTGAACAAAAAGTTGTTATCGCCTGTACTTATCGTTCACCAGGAAAAACAAATCGTTGAGAAGCTCCATGTTTGAATAAAGCATATCGTATTGCTCCTCGGGTTTATCGACTTTCCTTGTGAGAGTTTCAAAAGCCTTCATGAGTGGATGTTCCTCAATAGCTTCTTTGATTTTCGCTTCTTGATCCTCAGGACTCAGTTTTGCTAAATTTTCCTTGGACCTCTCTTTGAGAGCCTCGGCAATTTGTCCCTGAATAGTTTGCTTGAGCGCAAGGAGCGTTGCTGTCATTAAAGGACTCGCTCTAGAAATATTCTTGTGGGCCATTTGAATATCCGGAAGCTGTTCCATTGAAATCGACATTTTTGCCGGGTTCAGGCCTTGAAGTTGCGTCATGAACGAAGTCAAATACTCGTCTAATCCATCTAAATCCGCTTCGCCAAGGTCCTTTGGAACTTGTGCAAGGGAGGCGGCGATTTTTTCTGTGATAGCTGGTAATTGCGCCTTTAACTCATCAATTTTCGCTTTGTCCTGACTTGCTGCCACCTCTTGAATGGTTAAATAGACCGATACAAATTGTTGAAGAGCTTTGTTCACCTCAGACTCAGGATCCGTTAACATCTTAAGCGCCATCCCCTTTTGGATTGTTGCCTTGGTAATTTCAGCATTCTCATACGCCCATAGTTTAAGCGCAGTCGGGCTGTCATTTTTCAACCCCTTTGCCACTAAGAAAGGAGCGTCTTTATCCGGAACATTGCCAATACTGCTTCCAACACTGAATAAGCGAGAGAAGTTGTCCATGCCTAAGAGAACACTTTGATCCAAGCTGATTGCCGCAGCGTGAGCGCCGTAGTAACGGAGGGCTATTGGAATTTCGATCTCCAATGTTGGATCATCGGCTAAAGCAATAGGTCCAAGTTCAGTCGCTCCAACCGGAGCGATGTGATCGTTGAGGAGTTCGTTTAACAAACCAACTGTCGGCATGTTGAGCGGGCTTTTAGATGGTACGAGAAGTCTTTCGAAATCTAAGTAGGAGACGGAGATATTGAGCTGTTGCGCCTCCATTATTCCATCGGTAGATTGGTCTGTTAGAAATATCGTACTAAAGATTTTATCAGCTAAGATTCCAAGTACGGCCAGTCGATTTGTCTCAGGGCCAAAAGTCATGCTGTTCGTCCATTTTCTTTCGACGAGGACATCTTGCTGTGATTTATTCCCTTTTTCATCTTCAACCCCGACTCTCTTAACCAAGAATCGGCCTTTTGTAGAACCTGGAGATGCAAGATCAGAGACTTCTGGAGTCCTGATAATTGTATGGAAGAAGAGGAGACCACGTTGGGAAGCTTCAAACGATTTTTCGATGGTGTCTTCCTGAACTCCAGAGATAACCTGATAAAAGAAATCTGTCATAAAACGCCGGATTATGCTGAAACTTCTAAGAAGGCGCCCCTGGTATCTATAAGAGTTATAGAAAGTCGCCCGATCGTTCGGGAAATTCGCTAACTGGTAATTGTCGAAATAGTCTTGAGTGAGGGCTTCAACGATTTCGGCTGGATTTGTCCCGCGGTCATGCATGTTACACATTGGACTTAAGAAACCTTCGTCGCCATTGGTGCAATACATGTAATTTCGGGTCAGCTTAAAATTTTTAACTCTTCGCTTAGACAGCTCACTCCAAGATCCAACTTGCATAAGATTTTTTAGGTCTGTCGTAGCGATAAATTTACCTTGAGGGGCATTGACTCTCGTCACAGTTCCATTACCTCGACGAAGTTCAAGAAAGCTTTTGCCGCTTTCTGTTTTTACTAAGTTTTTGATTTTTTCATTTTTGATATCAAGTTCAACAAGGCCTGTATATCCAGCTCTCATTGCATAGGCATCATAAGGACCCATGGCATCGTACTTCACCTTCGAGTCGTCGATATACTCCATGATTGAAGAGTATCCGCGCTTCGAGTCTTCGCCTTCAAATAAGAAGTTGGCTTTGTCGACAGAGCCTTCGAAGTTGTGGTCGAGACCAAACGCATGCCCCATTTCGTGGGCAAGAGTTCCTTTGTAGTTATTAATGAAAACAGCCTGCGCCTCAGCATTCTCGTGATCCATCGGGAAAATTCCCTCTTGGCTGTTAAAACTGAAAGTCGCGCAGTTATGATCTGCAGCCAATCTCTTCTGCATTTTTGCCTGATTCCCGAAACGAATTGTTTCTTGGTAAGCTTCACGTTTTTGTGCCGGACTCATCTTTGGTGAGAAGGCTTTGTAATGCTCTTGGGCGATAATAGATCTTAAAGCAACAGGATTGCCGAAGGCTTTTTCTTTTTCGGCTCTCTTCATGACGACAGCGTAGTAAGCGATTTCCGGATTCTTGAAAAAATTCTTTTCCAATTCGGCGAGATCTATTTCCTTCGTTGTCTTTCTCGAATTGGTAAGCGAAGTTTTTACTTTTTCGAGCTGTGCGATAGTCTTAGCGCTGTTTTTATTTTTAGAAAGATTTTCTATGGTCTTGGCCAGAAACATGCTTTTCTTAAACGCAGTTAATTTTCCTGTTGTCAGAGATCCCGACGGTGTTGCTGGCGGAGATCCCTGTGGAGTTCCGGCCGCTTTTGCCATAGCAGCAGCCATGAGATTGAGTTCCTCAACCCCTTCGTTCTTCGCTTTTTCCTTGTCAGCAGCATATTTCTTTTCAATACTTCGAACCCACATTTCGTAACCGGCTTGGCCCTCTAAGGCTCCACCGAAAACCATGACATTAGATCCTTGCATTAAGCCGGATCGAGGGTGAACATAGCCTGCGATTACGACACCGAGAATTCCAGTTTCATAATGTTTCTGAACATAATAGATATAGTTTGTATTTAAGTCTCCAATAGTTCCTTGTGGGGCTCCTGGTTCGCCGTCGATCGAAAGAGTCACGAAGTCAGTGGTTCTATCGTACTGAGTCCCTCTAAACGTGAAACGCAAAGTTCTATTCCAGTCTTCAACAACTTCGCGCGTGGCTTTGATAATAGTTTCACGTGCTTTTCCAGTTTTTGGAATTCCCGTTAAAACGTAGTGAACAGCTTTTCCGTTTCTAAAATCTCGGTGAGCGGTGATGTGGGTCATGGTGTCTTCTGTAATTTTATTGTTGAAAGCATCTTTGTTCTGGATGGGGAACGTGATCATTCCGTATCCCAGTGCCTTTTGTGCCGTATCTGGAATTTGAGGAACAAGTGGCTTATCGAGCTCAGCCGTGTTTTTCATGAAAGAAAATCTTTCGATAAATCCATAGACTGTTTGGATTCCTTCAGGAGACCAAGAAATACTTGCGCATCCTGAATATTGATTCAGAGCATAGACCTGCTTCATCGAGAAGTTAAGAATTCCGGAATCAAGTTTCATATCAACATCAAAAATTTGGCTTGCGGCCTTTGTCGTTAGACACTCGCCTGCGTCGTAATATGCCAGAGGAGAATTAACAGTCGGGATGCTATTTTGTGACCAGTCAATAACTGCGATGGCCCCAGCATCAGTATTCTTCGCATCAATCCACTTTCCTGTAGTTAACTTTCTTCCCTGTGCATCTTGAGTCTCAAGCTTTTTGTATTTTGCAGGAAATGAAAGAAGTTCTTCTTTATCAAGACTATTGATAAAGGTGCTCTTTACAAGAGCCCCAGTTCTACGAACGACAACTCGACTTTCTTCGAATTCAAATTTAACCAAGGCGATAGGACCGGTGAGACCTGGGTAAACCGCCTCAAAGTTTGAAGTCGAATCAACCAAGGTTCGTCTGTACAAAAACTCCTGATTTTTAAGTTGGTCGACATAAAGAGTTGAACGTGGATCTAATATGTTCGAAATATTCACTGGTTTAGGAACCGGATCTTTAACAATTTTGATAAAGTCTGTTTGTTCACTCGGTGTTGTCGCTTTAAAAGTGATTTCTCTCCCTCGGAGACCGTCAACGTCTTTTTTGCGCTCTGCTTTGACGTGTTCTACGGTCACTGAAGAATTCGCTAAAAGAACACAGTCTTCCGATTTATTTACAGACTTCACTTCCTTCGGGCATTCACGAACTTCGCCATTGTTGATTTTATTTTTAAGAATCAACCGTTGAGCCTCAGATAATTTACTACGATCGGCTACTTCGTAAAAACGAAGGTCGTTTCCGTTTAACTCTGTATAAAGAAACGTAGATCCAGGAAGATTTAAATTGATATCATAAAGTTTTGAAAGTTGATCACGTGTCAGAACTTGACCTGTAACTTTAGATCTAACAAAAATTCGATTTGCTTCTTCTTCACTGCCTTCGCCGATTCGAACTTCAAGACGGGCATCTTTTTTAGGGGTGATTTTCACCACTTCTGCCGCTGCCCACTCGGTTGGTTCCATGCGCATATTCGATGTGTTTTCTCCGAGATCGTTTTTTATTCGAGTGAGTCGACCATAGCCCTCAACTTTATATTGGAAAATTGCAAGCTCAGCATCGGCTTTTGCTTTTTCAACCAACTGCTGCTCTTGTGAAGTCAGAGATTTTACATCTGTAACTACTTTATAAGCAGTAATATAGTTTTTATCGATTTTAAAACGAAGTGTATAATTCGTTGAGGTCTTACCGGTGATCTTAAGCCCGTCTACCATAAACTTAATAGAGTCTGGTACCGTGCTCTTGGCTAAAGAAACTGTTTGCACTTGGCCAGAGCTTGTTACAGCTTTTCTCGCATCAGTTTGCTGAACTTTATCAGAAGTCGTAATTTGATATTCTTTATTTTTAAAGGTGCTAATGGAGAAGGTGACTTCTTTTTCCGCATCTGGAAGTTTCGCCTCTCTTTTTTCAGTACATGCTGCAAGCGTTGCTATGGCTGCTGCAAGACTAAGTGCCTTGAGAAGTGAAGTGGTGTTTGCTGTTTTCATAGTGTTCTCCATCCTTTGTTTCTGCCTAGAACCTATATTCCGCACCAAGCGAAACCGCTGATGTATTTTTGTTTAAAACTTCAATATTTGAATCATATCCATTTTCTTTTAAAGTCGAGCCGCCGTTGGCGTGGCCTAGAGAAACGGTGAAGGCCTCGATCGGAGAGTAGCCGATGCTCTGAGCGAACAAAAATGTGTCCTTCATATTGCCCTGGTAAGACCAGGTATTAATGTGTCTTGAGAGTGTTCCTATTTCCCAATGATCCGAAAGGGCATATCCTAAAGTGAATTCTTGAACAGAGGAATACTGAGTATTCACTTCACCTTTTGTTGTCGTGTCGTATTTATGAAAGTTACGTGCGAAAGAAATAGAAGCCCCAACTTTCAACGCGGAAAAGGAAGTGCTCGCCAAATCTAATCCAAGAGATCCTTTAGCTGAAAGGCTTGTTTGAAATGAGGATCTTTCTCGCAATTCTTTGCTAAGAGGCAATCCGAATGAAATCGAAGGACTAAACTGGTAAATGGATCCCAAAGTCCATGGATCTCTTGAAATTCCAAGTGCCGATTTACCAAAATCAGTTTCTTTTCGTTTTCTTAGATCTTGAATAAGTTCTGCGAAGAATAGGGTGGTGTAGTTTTGAAGGACTTTGTATTTCAGAGTTGTGGAGTAAGTCGCTTCTTCTTCATCTTTTTCATCGTCGTGGTGTATTAAATTTCTTCCGTACTCGGCTCCAAGTTCAGCGGCAAATTTACCTTCTTCTTTTGCGACCTTGTTGATAGGGATTGCAGTTGTCATCATTGCTGACGTGGCTGTTGATGAATTCATTTTCGTGTTTTGAGCGATCAGAAGCTGTGAGGTTTGAGTCGCAAGAACGCCAACCTTTTCGTTTTTTGTCGGTCTTGGTTTTGCGACTTTTTTAGTCGATGTCGAAATTGATTTCCCATGTGAAATCGTATTGTTGGAAATCTTTTTTGGAATCGAAATGATAGCTTTGTGTTGAGCAATCGCTAAAGGAACCAAAAGCAATGTCAAACCAATGGACACAAGCCCCAATAAAACGATACGGATAAGTTTAAGTAAGCCCAAATTCATTTTGTTTCCTTCAACTGATTTGTAATAAATGCATGGCGAATGCCCCGCAGAAAACAATAGGTTCGTTTCAGGCGGTCTAATGCTGAGCTATCGGTGCTAAAAGCCGAATTTTGGCGGCTTTTAGAAAAGCTTAGCCAGATCTCATTGATCTGGAGCCAAATGCCCAGGCACTGTCAAAGTTTTTGACAGCAGGAATCCCTGAGGGTCTATTAAGTCTTTGAAGGACGTTCTTTGAGCTCGTTAAAAGTTATTTTTCAGAATGAAAATTGGATCGCGATAGATAAGCCATCGGGTTTTTATGTGCATCCTCCAGAAGACGGTCGGCGTATCGATCGCAGTCAAATCTGTCTCTACATTCTGCGCGATCAAATTGGAAAATATCTTTATCCCGTGCACAGACTGGATGTTCCGACTTCAGGAATTCTGATCTATGCTCTTTCGAGCAGAAGCGCGAGCAAACTTTGTGGACTTTTTAGCTCTCAAAAAATCAGAAAAAAATATTGGGCCGTAGCCCGTGGTTTGGTTCCCGAGGACGGGCAAATCGATATGCCTCTTCCCAATAATCCGACGTCAGAAAATCTCTACGATGCACGAACAGATTTTCGCCGTTTAAGTGATTTGCATATTGCTGAGCCAGTTGGAAAAAAGTTTCCATTTGCCAAATATTCTTTGATTGAAGCCGCTCCGCAAACGGGTCGCTACCACCAGATCCGTCGTCATTTCGCGCGAAAATCTCATCCACTATTAGGAGATGGCGATCACGGTGATTCCCATCACAATCGTTACTTCCGAGAAAAGCTGGGAGTTCAGGGGCTTTGTTTGAGAGCCCATCAAGTTGAATTCCAGGATCCGATAACTGAAGAAATGATTCAGCTTAAAGCTGGTTCTGATGAGAAATGGCGGAAAATCGGATCTTTATTCAATTATTCTTTCGAGAACCAGGCTTCGCTTCCGTATGAAGCGGGTTTACTGCTCTAATTTCTGAAACTTCAAAGTTGCAGAGCCTACGGGGCCCGTCAGAGTTAATCTGGATTCATCAGTTTCAATCGCACTCGTAGCGACTTCAAAGGTGATCAAATAGGCTGAACTCCATCGATTGTGAAAAGGATAGTAGGTGCGAAGCTCTGCCGGTTCGGATTTGATCTTGACCGCTTTTCCCTCATATCTTTTGCCGCCGCCATCTAAAAATACTTTCCAGACGGATTTCTTTTTTGCAAGATCATCTTGTTTTTTGCTCGGTGTAAAAAAGCTGACAAAGATTTCGGTGCGTTTAACGAGCTCGCTATCGGCTGTGACTTTTTCTTTGTACCATTGTTCATCACTCCATTGAAAGACGCGTGCCTTTTGATCAACAACGGCCATTTTTGCTTTTGAGTTGAGAAGCACAGCTCCAACTTGTAAGACATTTTCAAATCCGGAATACTGTTTAATCTCATCAGAATATTTCTTGATCGTGGTCTGATAATCTTGTTCAGAAATTAATTTTGGATTTTCTTGGTAAGTTGTTACACAAGCCGACAAAATGAACGAGATTAATAGAATCAGCCTTTTCATAAATCTCCTAAGAAATTCTTGAGATCTGTAAAGACCTCTTCGCGATCCAAATCATTGTAAGACTCATGCATTGAATCTTTATAAACCTTCATTTTCTTTTGTTCGGATCCGAGCTTTTCAAAAAACTCTTGCGCAGCGATGGCATTGACAACTGAATCTCGCCCAGAAACCTGCATGAAAGTAGGTACTTTAATTTGCGAGGCTCTCGTTTGCACATAGGCCATATTCTCGACCATTCCTAAATAAACACCTGAAGAAATTTGATCATGTCTGAGGGGATCCGAGTCATATTCTTTTTGAATTTCCGGATCGCGTGTGAGCTGTGAGTATTTGAGCTCATTGCCCATAGTCACTTCGGGCAAGACTTTGTAGATAAATCTCGAAGCTTTGTCTTTCCAAACCGGAACTTGCACGGCCAAGCCAAAAAGGGGAGAGCTTAGAACTTGAGCCGTGATTTTAGGAAGAGGGGAGCCGAGAAAGGTTTTTTCTTGAATCAGTCCACCCATCGAGTGGCCGAGTACAACAAAAGGTTTATTCATTTGTTGGTATTGAGGGGCGGCATCCGACAAAAATTTTTCGAAGTCTAAAACATAATCATTGAAGTGAGCGGCATAGCCCCTTTTTCCTTGGGAGCGACCATGTCCACGAAGATCCCAAGCTAAAATCGTCCAATTTAGATCTTTGAGTCCTTCAACTAAGCGATGATAGCAACCTGAATGTTCCGCTTGTCCATGGGTTATGACCAAAGTCCCGTTAGACTTTTCGGGAAGCCAGCCTTGAAAAAAGAGAAGTTGGTCTAGGTAACCTTTGAATTGTCCTTCGATTCGAGTCATTGTTGCAGCTCCAAGCCGTACAGAATCCACGCACGTGTAACTAAAATCATTCAAATAGTTCTCTCAGAGGTCAAGTGAGATTGTCCGCGAGGCTAGTTACGGCTACTATAGTGAGTATGAGTGGAAAAATAGTGTTTTCGTTTTGCATCGGAACTCTCGTCATCTTGTTTCTTAGTGGTCAAGCTTTCGCGCAAGCCAAAAAATCAGCTGTCGCATCGTCTGCATCCCCTGCAGGTGGAAAAGCAAACACGGAATTCACTTTATGGTCATCACCTCTTCTCTCTCAATCAATAAAAGGCTTTGAAAAGATAACCACTCTCCATGGTTTTACCTACGGAACGAGGGGAGCCAATTTTTACGAATTCTCCGGAAATTTTGCCTATCTCAAGGACCGAAACTACAGCAGTTTGTCATTTGCAATGCGAGACGAAAGCGCTTTAGAAAACTTCGCAACTCTTTATTACTTAGGCGCAGATCTACTCACCTACAATGCCGACGGAGAATCACGAGTCACAACAGTGGGTGCCCACTTCGGAGGAGGAGTCCAAATACACGTCGGCTACTCCATCTGGTTCCGCCCCGACATAAAATTTCAATTCGGCCCGGGGTACTCGGTGCTCTTAGGCTTGGGTTTGGTTTACAAGTAAAAAATCCTTCTCCCAAAAGCTGAGCCTCGCCGGCCGCCAGTCTGACTTTTGCCCATGTGCGCGTCATGCTTTCTGTTTACAGCAAAAGCGCGGACTATGCGCGGATCAACTGCATTCCTTTGCGCTTAAGATCGAGAAGTCCCTTATACAAAGCATCGATCAAGACATCGTTTTTTCTGAAAACTTTATCTTGTGGGGAGAGGCGACGGTTTGACTTCTGCACGATCTCTTCGGCGAGAGCATTGATTCTCTTTTTATCTTCCTTCGAAATTCGAAATGCCATTTGTGGATAATCCTGTGGCCTTTTCTTTTTATTCATTTCTTTCGATCCTTTTATTGTATGACAATAAATTGTATGACAATTTTATATAAAAACAACTGGACGTCGGTCCTAATTTTTAAAGAAATCGAATGTTTTGAAATTATGTGAGACCACGCAGCAAAATTGTATCTTGCGGGTCTGTGTTGGTTTGTGGGTAATCGAGGCTTGAGTGAATTCCGCGAGATTCTTTGCGCTTGAGTGCGCATTCTACCGAAAGATCCGCGACAATTGCGATATTTCGCAGCTCCAAGATGTCTGAATGCATTTTGAAATTTGAGTAATAGTCTCGGACTTCAGCCAAAATATTTTTCAAACGATGTTGTGCGCGCTCGAGGCGTTTGTTTGAGCGAACAATTCCGACATAGTTCCACATTAAATGACGAATTTCTTCCCACATGTGTGTGATGACGATCATTTCATCGGCGTCTTCAGATAGACTTGGGGATTTCCATGGAGGAGCTTCTAAAACGACCGGTTTTTTTTCTTTATATTCTTTACGAATAACCGCTGAGCAATTGTGTGAAGAAGTCAGGCATTCCAGTAGTGAATTCGAAGCCAATCGATTGGCTCCATGCAAACCCGTGCATGCGGTTTCTCCGAGAGCAAACAGAGATGGAATATCTGTTTGGCCACTTTCATCTGTTAAAACTCCGCCGCAGAGATAGTGAGCCGCAGGAACTACTGGGATTGGCGTTTTTGCCATATCAATTCCATATTCGAGGCAGCGTTGATAAATGGCAGGGAAGTGATGTTGCAAATATTCTTTAGGTTGATGAGTGATATCTAGATATACACAGGGTGCACCTGATTTTTTCATTTCGGCGTCGATAGATCTTGCCACAATATCGCGAGGGGCGAGAGATCCGAGGGGATGATATTTTTTCATAAACGCCTCGCCTGCGGCATTTATAAGTTCGCCACCTTCTCCGCGCACAGCTTCTGAAATTAAAAAATTGCGAGCTTCCGGGTGATACAAGCAGGTCGGATGGAACTGCATGAACTCAAGATTGGCAACGCGAGCTCCCGCTCGATAAGCCATTGCGATTCCGTCTCCAGTCGCGCCACTCCAATTCGAAGTGTAAAGATAAACTTTTCCAGCCCCGCCGGTAGCAAGAACGACATACTTTGCGAGAACGGCTTTCACATCTGCTTCGGCGGCATCAAGAACATAAGCACCGACACAAGAAGTTGGATTCATATCAGCCGGAT
>JBFWYS010000019.1:0-16732 GCA_050186175.1 Pseudobdellovibrionaceae bacterium | reverse complement strand
TTAAAATGAGGGTCTGTTAAAGGTTTTCCTATGGCAGAAGATAACATTCCCTCAGTTTTTGATCCTGTTGTTCTTGATACAGAGAATGTCAGAATCCGTCCTCTTAGCTTTGTCTCATGGGAGAAGTTAGCTGAGGGGCTTCTTTATGAAAATTCTTTTCATGCGCTGAACTGGGGACTTAAAACTCCCGAGAACATTAAGCAGATGTATACAAATGCATTAATAGCACTCGAGAACAAACGCGGAAATCCAATTGTTTTTTTAACTCCTGACGAGAAGGAAGTTGTCGGGATGACTAATTTTATGAATGTGGAACCTGCGAACCACATGATTGAGATCGGTGGCACATGGATTGGAAAAAAGTGGCAAAGGTCTCCTGTAAATACAGAAACTAAATTTGCCCTGCTTCAATATTGCATCGAAACTCTTGGCCTTCGCCGTATTGAATTTCGAATTGACTCCGAAAATTTGCCTTCGCAAAAGGCTGTGCAAAGACTTGGATTTCATTTTGATGGTTTTATACCGCGACGGAAACCGAATTCAAACGGCGAGACACGGGATTACGTATTTTATTCGGTCACTGACAAAAGCTGGCCGGAGACTAAACAACATATTCTTTCGTTAATTGAAAACTCTAAGTCGAAAACTTTTAAATTGATTCAGGAGATCAAAAATCTCCACAAGGGTGGAGATTCAAACGCAGCTTTTGACAAAGTTCAAAGCGCGATTCAGGCGAACCCAAAATGTTCGGAGCTTCAATACCTGGCTGCTCGTATTTGCGATGCAGATCGAACCGAAATCGAAGCTGTTTCTTATTATGTTAAGGCTTTAGAACTAGGCCTTAAGGGCACTGATCGGCGGGATGCCCTTCTTTGTCTTGGTTCTACTTATCGAACTCTTGGACAATACGAAAATTCAAAAAGGACTTTTGAACTGGGCCTAAAAGAGTTTCCGAATCATCGACCCTATACAGTTTTCTTGGCACTCACTGAGTTCAATTTAAAAAATGGCGAAAAGGCAATGCAGCTTTTACTTGAGCAGGTTTTAGAAACCACGCGCGATCAAGAAATTCTTACGTATAACAGAGCGCTCAAATTCTATTCGACACGGTTGAACGAAATTTTTCAGTAGTTACTTGGCAATAAGGGCATCCAATTGTGGCGACGTAAAACGAAGCCCCTTAAAAAGAAATACATTTATCCCATCTAGCTTTGCAAATGGAACTCTGATCTCCACTCCTTCCTGAGTCTTCAATACGATCTCCGAACTTCCATCAGATTTTCCACCTTCAGCAGGAGCCGCCCCGATCTGAATTGAACATGGAAATGGGCGCGGTCCTTTTTGAAACTGAGGCGTCACGATCCAGCCGAGTGCATCTTGGCCTTCGCAAATTTGGTAAGCTTGAAAAACTCCTGAAAAAACATCAGGGGGTTTTGCATTAAGTTTTTTGATTCCGTAAATAACGGCGCCTAAAGCCACGAAAAGCATTCCAACTTTGAGGATCAAATACATATTTGATTGCGGGCTTTTTTCCATTTAATTATTTTCTCTTTTCTTAGATGATGTCGTAGAGAAAATAGTTTCCTGATTTTAAAAATTTGAAAAGAAAAAAATGGTGCACTCGAGAGGATTCGAACCTCTGACCACTTGATTCGTAGTCAAGTACTCTATCCAGCTGAGCTACGAGTGCACACGAACAAAATCGAACCAGAAAACTAATGCAGACCGACCCGAAAAATCAAGTGATCTTATCCAAAATGTAGAATAGAAACGAATATATGGCTTCCCCTCGCGAAAGATGGCGGTCAAGGAGTTCTATGTTGCAAAAAACCTGGTTAACTTGCCTCGAAGACGCACAAAGTACGCTCACGAAATTTCTCAGCGACCCCTCTCAGATCGAAAAATGCGCAAAATTCTCTGAAATGCTCCTTGAAACCTACAAAAATGGTGGAACTGCATTTGCCTGCGGAAACGGCGGAAGTCACTGTGACGCCATGCACTTTGCTGAGGAGCTCACTGGTAAATATAGAAAAGATCGGCGACCTCTCGGTGCTCTCGCACTCGGTGATTCTTCTCACGTCACTTGTGTTTCAAACGATTATGGTTTTCAGCATATCTTCTCAAGACAGATTGAAGGTCTCGGTCGAGCAAAAGATTTGTTGATTGGCTTGTCAACAAGTGGAGATTCTGAAAATGTAATTCAGGCATTTTTAAAAGCTAAAAGTAAGAACATTAAGACGGTAGCATTACTCGGAAGAAACGGCGGAAAGTTAAAAGATATCGCAGAGTTGTCTATTATCGTACCCGCTCAAACTTCGGATCGAATTCAAGAGGTTCATATCAAATTAATTCACACAGTAATAGAGACCGTTGAAAGAGAGTTATTCCCAGAAAATTATCGTTAAATCTTTTAGGTATCTTCATTAGGGCCACGCACCCTGTTACGTTAAAATACAAATGACGATATTTGACTTTTGACAACTAAGAATGGAGAACCATATTAGTGAAAACAAATCTCCGTGATCGAATTGCAACTCTTCTCCGAGAGGCCCGAGTTAACAAGGGCCTTTCGCAGATCGATGTATCTAAAAAATTAGGTTACGACTCTTCTCAGTTTATTTCTAATTGGGAGCGATCTCTTGCGGTGCCTCCGGTCAAATCATTAAAAAAAATTGCCGGTATTTATGGAATTTCGCCACAGACTCTTTATGACGTCTTTCTAAAAATGACTTTAGAAAGAGCGAAAACCGATTTCCATTCTGAATTTCACGGCAAGAAGCGCTCCGCGATTTGATTTTAAATAACGTTTTAAATTGAACAAAAAAGCCCTGTATGGCAGTTTGCAAATGAGCCATACAAAGAACTCAAACACACAGTTTAAAATAAACGGAGAGGTGGGTGAGTGGCTTAAACCAAGCGTTTGCTAAACGCTCGTACGCTCAAAAGGTGTACCGCGGGTTCAAATCCCGCCCTCTCCGCCAAATTCGTATCCGTTTTTTCAAAGTCAGAGAAAATTAAGAAGAGTTCTTACAAATCAATAACATAACTAATAGAAGTCACGAAGCCCCACTCCGATTCAAATCTCATAAAATCACACGTGATCACGGCAGTTGTAGGCATTTTGTAGTGTGAGCTGTAGTTAGCGCGCAAATCACTACAATAATTTTGGATGGTTGCTCGTATTGGCCCTTTACGCTAAATCCCCTGAATGCAAATTATATTGGACCAGATTGAAAGCATTTTGCCCTGGGATAGCACCGAAGATTTTCACTTAAGAGATTGTGTCGAGTGGATACAATCCGGTGCTCCCATTTTTCGTATTAAAAAGCCAGATGTTCCGAATCAGCATCTCGTGTCTTATTCGGCACTCATTGATCCTCATGAAAAAGAGATTCTGCTTGTGGAGCATAAAAATGCAGAGTTATGGCTTCCCTGCGGTGGACATGTTGAATTGAATGAAGATCCGAAAATATCAGCTCAACGTGAACTTGCAGAAGAACTTAATATTCTGCCAGTGCTTCTTTTTGAAAAACCTATTTTTATTACTAAAGCTGTCACTGTCGGGCATACGGCAGGACACACGGACGTCTCTCTCTGGTATATTTTTAAAGGCGAAAGGAAAATTCCGTTAAATTTTGACAAAAATGAATTTCACTCTGTTCGGTGGTTTCATTTTGATGAAATCCCACTTGAGAAGAGCGATCCAAACATGGCGCGCTTTATTGCAAAACTGAAACATTTTTTGGAGAATAACGATGAATGGTCTCATTGAATTATTAAAAGATAAAAAGCACGTCATTTGGGATTGGAATGGAACACTTCTTAATGATGTCGATCATGCTGTTACGACAGTAAATAGGTTACTTACTGTGCGAGGACTCCCCCAAATTGAGAAAGAATATTATCGCCAAGTTTTTGAATTTCCAGTCATCAATTATTACAAAGCCATCGGTTTTAATTTTGAACGAGAGTCTTTTGAAGATGTGAGTCACGAGTTTGTGCAGCTATACATGGATGGTTTTCACCATTGTCCATTAGTTTTTGGAGCTAAAGATACTTTAGAAACAATTCAAGCACTAAAAATCACACAGTCCATTTTGTCCGCGGCAGATCAAGAGAGTCTTGATGTGATGGTTTCACATTTTGAATTAAAACAATATTTTTCTTCTGTTAATGGAATCGAGAATAAATTTGCGAGTTCTAAAATTCAAAAAGGAATGGACTTAATTTCCTCCTCATCTCACGGTCTCTCCGAAACTGTTCTGATTGGAGATACCGAACACGATTTAGAGGTCGGCCAACATTTAGGTATAGATGTAGTTCTTGTCGGCCACGGACATCAATGCCCTACACGACTATCTCGCGTTCACGATAAAGTGATAAATTAGTCCCTGAGTAGCGCTAGGATTTCGATTGATTACACTGATCATTTTGTAGCTTTTATTGATGTACTTTGCACCTGGGACAATCTCCCGCGAATCAATTTCGATTTCTTTTGAATTGCGAATGACCTTAACAGCGGAACTGAGTTGGCCTTTTAGTGACGCGGTCGAGGCTTGAGTTCGCCAGTGATAAGGAAGATAGTTCCGATACCCACAAGGAACCAGATCATAGGGTCCTTTATAGTATCGAATGAAAAGCTCGAACAAAGGATGCCCGGCGACTTCAACGATATCATTAGCACCATATCGAGTGCTTGTGCATCGATCTCAGCTGAGCTAAGTCCACCATCATGTTGACTAAGCCCCTTCAGAGTTTCGAAATAGATGGCTTTCATTGCGCCTTTCCATTTTCTGAAGGCGCGGGTGGCAAAAGATCTTCTAAGAAAAATGCTGAAAGTTCGGAGCGGCCTGATATTCCGGCTTTGGCATAAACCGCCATCGATTGTACACGCGCCGTTTTCTCAGTCGTCTTTCTTACTTCTGCGACTTCCTTAAGACTAAGTCCTTTAAGAAGAAGGAAGGCGACTTCTTTTTCTGCGACGGTCAGATTCCATTTTGTAAGTTGTTGATCAATAGCGAGAGCCAGTCCCTCAATGTATTTTCTGGACTCTGAGCGCCAAGCGTCGGCTTCCTTTTTGAAGGCTGTGAAATCCTCGATCTCTTTTTCGAGTCTGTGTCGAAGCGTTACGGTTCCACGTAAAAGGTAAAACACACCCGCAAGGGCGACGGCCCCGATCACGCCTTCAGTGAGAACATGCCACAGAACGACTCCTTCGCGGGAATCAGTGAAGATATCAAAGCTCACCAAAACTGTTACAATTGCCAAGATTCCCGCAATGACGAATCGTTCACGTTGATTCATGGTCCCTCTTTTCAGTCATCGTCACCCCCTTCAGTTCCCTCATTGTCCCCACTCGCAGCACCATGTTCGGCTCCATCGCCTTCTTCGTTTTCTCCGAGTTGAAGAGTGGTCCCAAAGAAGTTAAGAGTCTGTTTCTGTCCATCAAAGTTTCTTGCGAGATGCACAGCGAAGGTAGCGATTAAGCCCACGAACAGTAGAGCAACGGCTGGCCTTGAGTTTGAAGTGGCCTCGGCTTGCAGGATATCGCTCTTTGCACCGTCGATCATTGTCATCGCAATTCCGTCGTGGTGACGAAGAGCATGAAGAATGACTCCCGCGACATGCATAAGAACAACAACCAGAAATCCATTTGCAAGCAGTTCATGGACATCTTCGAATGCTTCTTTCTGTCCACTCGCCATCAAATATCCTGTGGCGCCGAGTCCTAGAGACAATGCAAGCATGGCCAGGGTTGCCCAACTTGAAGCGGGATTATGGCCGGCCCATTTTCTTTTGTCGCCCGACAAGATACCGCCGAAGTATGCCAGGAGGTCTTTGGGGTGAAGGGCGAATGAAGCAAACCGAGAGTACTTACTACCGACGAAACCCCACACAAACCGCAACAGGACGGTAAAACCCAGAAGAAGACCGGCTAGCATGTGGTAAGAAAAGATTGGCGATTCATCATCCACCGTCTTAGCAATCAAAAAGGTTGCGATAAAAAGTCCGGCAAAGAGCCAGTGAAAGAGTCGAGTTGGTATGTCATAAATCAGTCGGTTTCTCATGTTTGCTCCAGTCTGAGGCACGGGTTCATGTCCGGCCTTGAGCAATAAACTCGTTCTTTTTGGCTGAACTGACTATTGGGCAAATGGCCTATACTCTCTTAAATCAACCACTTAGGCCATTTGGTCAATTTCCAGATCCTACATCATTTCGATAGTGTTGTAGAGGACGGGAGTCAACCCGTTACAACAAAGAGGAGGTCAAGATGAGAAAGTTAGCGGTAATCATGGCGCTTACGATGGTCGGCGGACTGGCACATGCGAAAAAGAACTGTACTGACCAGCCTAAAGACAAATGGATGAAGGAAGAAGCCTTCAAGAAGCGTCTGGAAGGCGAAGGGTACAAAATCCGCAAGTTCAAGCAGCCTGGAAGCTGCTACGAAATTTACGGGACAAATAAAGACGGCAAGAACGTCGAAATTTACTTCAATCCCGTTGACGGATCAGTTGTGAAAGAAGAGAGCGAATAAAAGTCGTGCGTGGTCGACATAGCGTGGGGCTATACTAAATTTGTCGACCACGCGCCCCTGGCGCCCAGGATTTTTGGGCAATGACCCAAATCCTTTTTCTCTTCTGAATGTTCATCCAACTTTTGCGGAGCCTCTGCTGCAAGACTGCCCATAGAGCACATGGGGATCTGCGCAACCCTCCGAGAACCATTCGAGAACGCTGTTGTTGAACGAGAACATAGTTCGAGAGTACCGAGAACAAGATTACGTTGGTCATCGCCTAGACAAAAAGTGGAGTTGTTTTAAGCGGATAAGTCATGAAGCCCACGCCATACACTCAGTTCTGAATTCAGCGACTTCTCTCCGCCAATTTCGAAAATAGATCGCAAGATTTTCAGAGAATTTTAATTTCGCAACAATAGAAATTTTGAAATTTTTTTACACTGCGAGCTGATTCCTACCTAACTCTCTCCTTAGAATTTAGGTTGTCATCCGTCAGGTTACACTTTGTCATCCAAGTCTATTGACCGCATGTGATGGATCATCATAGGTTGCGCTCATGTTGATAGGTAGATACACGGACTATCGTGATTTTTTAAAATACTCTTTGGAATTGCGAATCCAAAAGAATCCTAAATATTCTTTGAGAGCTTTTGCTCGGGATCTAGATGTTGCTCCTCAAGTGCTCAGCTCTGTCTTTAATAAAAAGAAAGGTATCTCAACTGAGGTCGCCACTAAAATTTCTTTTCGATTAAATTTAAATGAGCAAGAGACAAATTATTTCTGTGACCTTGTAGATCTCGCGCACGCAAGATCAGGTGCATCCCGAAAGATTGCGGCACTAAGACTGACTCGATATAAAAGGGATCTCAAGTTTCAAACGGTAAAAGATGATGCCTTTAGAGTCATTTCGGATTGGTATCACTACGCTATATTGGAGCTGACTTTTGTTGAGGGCTTTATATCTGACATTTCGTGGATTGCAAAGCGACTGCAAATTTCAAATCATGAGACCAAACAAGCAGTAGAGCGCTTAAAAAGATTAGACTTATTAATCGAGAAAAATTCGGTTTTTAAAAAAACTGAAACTAATCTGACTACCAGTCACGACATCCCCTCAGAGGCCATTCAAAAATTCAATCGTCAAATACTTCACAAGGCCGCAAACTCACTGACCTTCCAGGATGTGTCAGATCGTGATTTGACAACCATGACTATGGCTATTGACGTAAAAAAGATTCCAGAAGCGAAAAAAAGAATTCGCGCTTTTCGACATGAGCTTACAGATTTTTTAGAAACAGGAAAACGCGATGAGGTGTACTGCCTCTCGATGCAATTATTTAGATTGTCAGAAAAAACATAGGGAGAAAAAAGTGAAAAATATTATCAGAAGCCAATTAGTAATGGTCATTGTCGGAAGCTTGATATTTGCATCTTGTGCCCAAAGCGATAGCAAGGGGCAGGTTGCTTACCGAAAGAGCGATGTCGGTGTGAGTGGAAGTGAGACCGGCAATGGAGGCGGAGTTGTTGTCTGCCGAAATGCCTCTACGGGTGCAATTGAGAAAGTTGAGCTCCTTGATTTCTACGAAGCGCGTGTTCTCAGAAATTTAAAAATTAATATGGGCGCGGTCGGGGACAGCTTTCAAATTAAAGTAGAAAAGACACTTCAGAAGTTGGCGAAAGTTTCGCCTTTGAGAGCGGCCAAGTACAAAAATATGTTCAGTAAATTCTCAAGTGAAGCCGTCTTCATTCCAGATGCGGAGCTCACCTATATTGATGACGCAGCTAATGTTGTCGTTCCGGTAGGATGTAAAAAAGAGCAAGCATCAATTTTGAACGAACCAGAGTTCCCTGGTGATCCACGCTATACAATTAGTAAGGATCTATGGGACAGAATGGACAATGATTCCAAGGCCGGACTGATTCTTCATGAAATTATTTATCAAGAAGGTCTTACATTTGAGCACGTTAATTCAAAGCCGACACGATATATATTAGGTCTCCTCGCCTCGACAGCTATTGATAATTTAAATCCAGAGCAATTTGCAAAAATTGTTTTGTCTTCTAACTTTAAGATTCTTGAACTGTTTGGAAGTCTAGTGATTAAGAAAGACGAAGAGGACAGTATTTGGTATAAAGAAGATGAGTCAAAGTTTTTTGAAGAAGTTCGTCCGAAACAAGTAGTTTATGAGGGTCTTACTTTGCAGCCTAGATTTTCACTCTCCTTTTCGAAGAGTGGAACTCTTCTCTGGGCATTCGGAGTTCAACGTGTATCGAAAGCAAAGATGGATCTCAAAGCGATCCAAGGTTCTTTGGCGATCACATATTCTCCTCGTGGAAAAATTGAAAAATTGAAGGGTGTACTTTCGGGAAGATTTGGCGACTGGAACTTGTCATTTATGGACGGCGAGTATTCTGAGACTTTGTGGCTTGATAAAGATGAATTGCCTTTCAACTTTGATGGAACACTTCAGATATCTAATCCAAAAACAGGGTACATCAGTGCGAAGGTTTATGATGATAGGCCAGGCGATGACGACAGAACCATTTCTCCTCGGGGCATTATTTTAAGAGGGATGGTCAATGAACCCCAACCTCTTGTGACCCCTCAAGGTCTATTGGTTTTTGATTCTAAAGGAAGATCTTCAGGAGTAATCCATTACGTTTCTTTCAATGAAGATGGAATTGTTACTGCTGGACGACTTGCTCCCAATCAGGAAATTAAAACGGAGTCTGGAATTAAGAAGTCGTTAAATCATCTTGAGATTGAGTTTTTGGAAAATGGACTTGCTAGGATAAAGACTTATGGATCTCAAGATCCTGACTATATTCGCGGAGGATGTCAGATTTCGGATTACTCCAGTACTCTTTTAAAATATCTAAAAGAGGAAATGGATCTCGGAGGCTATTTAAAAAGCAAAGGTATAGAATGGGATGAGGGATCTCTCTCGGTCGAGCGAGTCGCAGACTATGTGTTAGACAATGACACTTACAAATATGCGCTTCCTACATTCGCAGTCACCTTTAGATCAAAAAGTGGAAATCTTTTTTTAATCAAAACCTTCAAAGATGGCGAAGGAATTTCATTGGAAGAAGAGGCTGTCCTTCGAACCAAAAGAAATTCTGAAGGAGCGGTCATTAGAAAATATTGTGAGCACTCTTTTATGAGAGAGAACTATTCATCGCATCCTATTTTCTTAAACAAAACCCTTAATGTTGATACCGGTATTGGATATTATTTTGATCTCAGGGAGCTTGCTGAAGATCATCAGTAAAAGGATTTATTAAATCGTTGATAATTTGAGCCGGTAAAAAAGCCGGTTCAAAACAATTTTCATGCGGATAACTATTTCGACCATCACCATGACTAACTGTATTTAGCATTTTTTGTAGAATGCATCCTTGCAGTCTTGTGGCCTTTCAAAGAGGCGCCAGACATCCGAACCTTAGTCAATCTTGAGTTGCTTCATCCGTTCAACAAGATTTGTCCGATATTTTTCTTTCAGCGAATCTCCAAGAAAACTATTATCTATAAGTTCAAATATTTCGTTTTTTCTTTTTTTAATTTTTTCAAAGAACAATGCCGCCGCTGCAGTTGTCAGGCCAATTTTCAAAGCCAATTGTTCAAAATCAGGTCTTGTTAAATAGCCAAATGTCTTAAATGCTTCCGGTGTCTCATCATCCTTCAAGGGAGCCAATGCAAGCTCATGTTCATTGGGCAGATAAAGCCTTGTCATTGCCGAATCATAATTGGGAGCAAGAGTGTCGTAGAAACCTGATCTCGATAATTTATCTGCGACCACGCTAATATTTTTTAAATGAAAGTCAGCATTTTGAATCAAAAAATTATAAACCAATCTATTAAAAAAACCTAAAACAACACCCATTTTTCCATTTGTAATTTCTCTGATTTTTAATCCTACTTGTTCATAACTTTGACCATACTTGTATGTTTCGTCTTTATCGCGACTAAGATTAAATATGGATGTCATATCTTCTTTATGAATTTTCTCATTACCTTTCCAGTCGAACCTTTTGATCACGTAAGTAAGCTCATCATTTGAAAATTTAATTAACCCTAGAGGCGGAGTTTCAATATCTAATGCTTTTCCAATTAACATGGACAAATGTTCATTTTGCGATAGTTCAGGAAAATCTTCGACTGTCGGTTTTAAAATATATGTTCCACCCACATCTGTTAAACTTAAGGTGTTATTTGCAATTTTCAAAGATAGTTTCTTCTGTACACCTGAGATTGACATTCCACGGACATATTTTTTGGTCATTTCGGTTTTAAAAATATCACGATTAAACTGCAATATAGGAGAAACTACCGTGGAGTCAAAAAGTCGCGATAGACATACATTGTGATAGTCAGGATAGTTTTTGGAAGTCGCATTCTCTTTTAAACAAATTTTGCAAATCATATCTTCATTACCTTAATACCGCCTATTAGATCCTGGCCATTTTCTATCAGCATGGAAAAAAAATCTCTCTCATCTATTTTCAAACTTTGACTTTGCATCTTCAATAACCAACCCTCAGAAACCAATCCTTCAAAAAATGGAAATAGTGTTTGTGAGATAAAGGGCTTATCTGTTAACGGAAAGTTGTACCCTATTGGAAAACAATTCGGTGATTCCAGAAAGTTCTTTTCGTACTGGAAAATGAATCCTTCAGACGTTTTTGAAAGATGCCCAACGTGTTGGTTGTTAAAAAAAACTTTCGCTATGTGATGCATAGCCTTTTTCCTAATGTCTGAAGAATTTTTTGAACATTAGAAAGACTTGCTGTTGTTTTCCCTGATTCAATTGCGATTATTGTTCCAACGCTTACTCCTGATAATCTTGCAAGTGTGTCACGAGTAATTTTCTGCTTTTTTCGTTCCGTCTTAATAACAGCACCTACTTTATCTGCAGATATAAGTTGGTCTGGAATGGTAGAAGAATATTTACGATAAGACTCTAATAGTTCAGCCGCTCGTTTTAAAGCATCAGAAACTTCTTTTGATTTATCTATGTCATTTGCCATTTTTGCACACTTTAATGGATGTTTTGTTACCAAATATACAGCCCGCTGTAGTTATTATAGAGATTTTACACTTTAAGATACTTATTAGATAAGTTTTTCTTATAATACACACTATAATGTATTTTATATTATAGTGCACTTTTTATGATATACATACACAAAATATATATTTTACATATATGTTTACTGACTTAGTGATAGTATAAAGTAAAAATTTACTCAATGAACACATAAAAATGTATGTTACTGCACTTTTTTTATAAAAAAGATTGATTTCAATATGTTGTGTTATCTGAAATGAGGTACTTACAAGCCCTAGGTACTAGGATACGCTCTAAGGCCAATTGTTCCCACAATCTATAAACATTGTAACTTTGATTCCTTATTGTGTTTTTCGCTGGAAAATAAGTATCTCAAAATGAGAATGACCTCGAAATCGCCAAAGAATTACTCATCTCAGGTCCAGTCCCTGCCGATAAAGTATTGAGAGCGTGAGGGGGACGATACCAAGCCATGAAGTATCTCAATCAAGTTTTAATTTTAGCAATCTCTGCAATGATCTTGATGGTCGCTTTTCAGAACTGTGGTCTTAAAACGATCAGTGACGGAACTAATTATGAAACTCCCGCTCTCCATCATGTTGAAACAACTGAAATGACTTCGGCCTATGACCTCAGCGACGTCAAATCAGTACAAATTTTGCGAGCAACCAATTCTCTCTCAAAAACAATTAAAGGGGATTTCTTTTACGAACAAAATATTCTTCAGAGAAGTGCCCAGATAGAAGTTGCCTCTGGAACGTGGGAAAATAAATGTCCTAATGATCCAGCAAACGCCTCTTCTTGGGAGGCAAGCTTGGCAAATATTCTCGATTCTTTTCAAGAAAACAAACTAATCTCGTCACTGACTTACGACAGTAAGATCTACAAAGAAGCTGGAGATTTGTTCTCGGGTCTTATGATTACAATCAATTTGAAGAACGACAAAACCTTGATTTACAACTTTTCTCATGTCAACGACAAAGCCATTTATCCAAATTCAAATCTTCCAAAGGAAGATGCCGATTTAATTCTTAATATTCTTGAATGCGCTCACTGATTGGATGTAACGACCTGTTTGCAAGCCTCTGCACAGCTCTGACATACACGCGTGCAGGCCAGCATCATTGAATCGTCTTCAAAACGTGCTCACAAAGTGACGACAATTGCCGCCCAACCTGCGAATTTTTTCAAGGATCTCTAATAAATCCCTCGTCGAAATTCCTTTTGATAAAATTATTCCCAGGCGAAAGGGGTTCATATGAATAACCGAGCCGTATTAATGTATTTGCTATTTACGACGATGGCTCTTTCTTTGGTCCTCATGGGGTGTGGACAACAACAGGGAACTTTTAAATCGAGACTCAATCATAGCATTTTGATCGAAGGTCTTCCTACGAACTCACAAGATGGCGATCTGTTTCAGGGGCCTCCTAAATTTCCTTCCTCTCCTTTCGAAGAATCCGATGTGGAAAAACATGAGGATAACTCGAGATCCATTGCTCAAAATCCTCCGCCGACACAATCAGAATCAATGGCCGATGAGCTGTCCTCTCCAACTGAGGCGACAGCGGAAAACACAGTGCCGCCCCACACAAGTCCGATCGCAAAAACACCAGTTCTTCATGGAGAATCAGGAACCGTTCGACCTACAGTTTATTATTTTCCAATCATCGAAGAGACTCCTAAAAGCTGCACTGACTCTTCAAAAAGATCTCTTTTAGACAAAAACGGTGACGCCTTGGCAAAGGTATGTCCCGAAACATACCGTGCCTGTGCACTTCAAGGAACTTGCATGATCGTACGAGGAAAAAATAAAAAATCGTTCAATGTCGCGGGCCGAGATATCGTTCAAAGATTTATGGAAATGAAAGAGGGAGAATGCCCTTATGGATACGGAGTTAAGAATATTTGCTTAGATCCCTTCTATACAATCGCCGCCGATCTCTCTATTTATAAACCCGGCGATGTGATTTACATGCCTTCTCTTCGCGAGGTCGACTTGCCAAACGGCGAAAAACACAGCGGCTATTTTGTGGTTCGTGATACCGGGAACAACATTAAGGGAAAAGGTCGCTTTGACTTTTTCACAGGCTTTTTAAACTGGCGAGATGTTCAAAATCCATTTTCAAAAATCGGACTTGCAAGCAAAAATACAAAGCTTGAATATTTTAAAGTGCCAGAGGACATCGCTCAATCCATTTTACAAAGTCGAGCATATCCAAAAACTTTAGCCGCGAAGTAAAGTTGGCAAAAGCCCTGCTTGAGCAAGCGGAATAGACTCAATTAATCCTGATAAAACAGAATGAAAATGACTTTGTGTCTGCATCTTATCCTTTCCAAAACGCCGCTCAAGTTCTCTCTTAAAAAGAGGAACTTGCGCCGTGCCTCCCGTTAGACAAACGAGATCCACCTGTTTGGGTTTTACCCCTGCTTGATCTAAACAACGATCGAGAGCAGAAAATATTTTTTGATGTGTTTCGGTGGCCCAAGCATTGAATTGATCTCTTTGAAAATCTGTTTGAATTTCGACTTCCGGATAGTCAAACTTAAAAACCGCCTCACTTTGGTCAGAAAGCGTTCTCTTTGTTTTTTCGATTTCCTCGAAGAAAGAAAAAATTAGATCATCCTCAATCAAAACGAAGAGACGATCAATGTCTTCACGATCTCTTTCACGCAACGTACACTTTCTTACTTCTTTAATAAATTCGTAAGTTTCCTTTTCCTTCAGGTGAACAATATGTGCCGGTTGATGCAGTCTCTCGATAACCGATTTTGGCATCGTCATTACATTGCTTCCCATGGGACGCTTATATTGAGACTTGGCTCCAAAATGCTGACTGAGGTCATGACTCATAAACAGAGAATCCAAAGCATCCCCTGCGAGCGGGCATCCGTCGATTCCCAACACATGCTCGGGCAAAAACGCATAAGGACCCACCTTCATCAGAGTGAAATCAGAAGTCCCACCCCCAAAATCTCCGATTAAAATAATTTTTTCAGATTGAATCGTTCTTCGATAATCAAATGCAGCGGCTAGAGGCTCGGGAACAAATTCAAATTCTTTAAAACCCGCAAATTCAATTGCCTTCTTCATTCTATGAAGCGCAAAACTTTCTCTGACCGGGTCCATCGAATACCGCGCCGGTTTTCCAAATACGGCTTTGGTCACCGGACGACCTAAAATTTTTTCAGCTCGCTTTTTTAACTCAAGTAAAAAAATTCCGACTGTGCTTTCAAGAGTCAAAATACGATTACCGATAACTGTTCCTAGATACTGCTGATTTGCCAGATGTGATTTGAACGATCGGAACAATCTCCCTTCCATCTGATTGTTAATGTATTCTTGAATAGCTTCTTTACCGTAATAGCATATATCTTCACTTGGAAAATAAAGCAAAGTGCGCATCAGACTTGGATCACCTGCTCCCGGATCTAATGGCAAAGCTTCAACTCGTTTTCCGTCGACCCAAGCACCCACAAGTGAATTGCTGGTGCCAAAATCAACGGCCAAGACCGGTTCACTCATTTTTTTCCAATCAACATGTACCGCTCAAACTTGAATCCTGGATATTCAAACTTAAGAGTTTGCGCGTAAATAACCTGTTTCATCTCCGGAAATTGACTTTGAAACTGTTCAATGGAAAAGGACCTATTAATGTGGCTCTCATGCTCCATATTTGTAGATTGCAAAACAACCCATGTATCTTCAGGAATCCGCTTCCACCATTTCATGTTGTCAAAGTGTTCACACGAAGTATTTATAACTAAATTAGGTTTTTCACCATAACTCGAGTTCTCATAAGAAAGATAATTACAGTCAGCAGCCACAGCGTGAAAACGGCCTTGGCACTCCCATCGATTATTAACTGCCCGCGCTCGCTCTCGAACATCTGGATCAATGTCAATCGACGTGATCCTTGCAATATTCAGTCTCTCACGCACAAAAAGTACTTGTCCCAAAAGGCCATACCAACCTCCAAGAATCCAAATTCTTTGCGGTTCATTAAAGAACTGGGGCCCAAAGGACTCTAGAGTTTCAGCGAGCCATATCTTTGATCCCATTTGTCCATCGGACCAAGCGTCACGATTAATTTCGATCATTTTTTCCATCATTTTTCCATATTCTTTTTGAGCATATTTTCGTATGAATAGTCTATGACTCAGCTCAATTTGTCTATTGTTGTTCCATCAAGAGGAGATGTAAAGCGCCTACAAAGCTTTTTACAGGCCTTTGAGAACAGCATTACTTCTATTACGGGCTTCGAGCTGATCCTAATTGTGAACGGGCCCCATGATCAAACAGAAATCAAAGCTCTGCAAAGCAAAATCACATTTCCTATTAAATGGTTTTACCAAGAGTCACCGCATGTGAACGAAGCCCGTAACTTAGGGCTCGCAAATGCGTCTAAAGATTTTATTCTTCTCCTAGATGACGACTGCCATATTACAGGACCGGAGTTTTGGAAAATCACACACTGCCTCATTAAAGACTCACCCGATCTAGCACACGGCGGATGTTACTCGCTTCCAGAAAATAGTTCTTGGGTGGATCAAGCCTACTGGTTAATCTCACACAGTTGGTTGTTAACCTGGGGACAAACGGATTCGCCATTTGTTGTAGGTGGATTGATTTTACTTCCGAAAAAGGCGGTTGAAAATCAGGTTAGGTTCAATAATAAAATTGCTTTTGGTTCGAGTGAATTAGATTTTGCGGACAGACTTCGTGAAGCTCAAATTTCTATTCTTTTTCAACCCCAATGGAAAGTTATTCATTGTTCTAAAATCAGTTTTCGCGAGTTTTTGAGAAAGGCCATTAAACAGGGGAAAGGCGCAAGAGAAGCGGTTCGATTTAAAAATTCTCCTTTGCATTCGAAACAGAAAGAAATCGAATCCAAAAGAAAAGAGCTTCTAAACACTTTCTTTTTTGTTAAAAGGCCTATCTTCAAAATTCTCTTTTATGCTTACCGCAAGATGTATGCGACAGGGCACTGGTCTTCAGATCCAGTTTCAGCCTTTGTCCTTAAGCATCCCCTTCGATCTTTTGCTTTTGCAACGCTAGGATACATTCTTAGAATCAAAAAAAGAAGCAAACCTTTGGGCGATATAATTCCAAGAACACTATTCCCTGTTCCACCCCTAATTCCTC
>JBFWYS010000018.1:0-16738 GCA_050186175.1 Pseudobdellovibrionaceae bacterium | reverse complement strand
TTCTTATCAAAATCGATAAGCGTAACTTCGTAAGGTACTCCGACCTCTTCAAGCATCCAGTGAACAATGCGGCCCCGAGACATCGGATTATGAAAAAAATGAATCGGTTTCATCTCATCTCCCTTAAAAGTTAGTGAAGCCAAGCAGAACAAATTTTTAATAGGGAGTCAAAACTCAGAATAAAATAGAACAATTAGTTAACAACGGCGTTAACTACGAAAAAAACTAGAATCGCAATGATGATTAATACCATTACTGGACGAGTGAGCACTCCTCTGATCCCTCCATCATTGGGTTTTCTCGCGCCACGATGTGGCCTATAAGGTCATATTCCATTGCTTCGGTAATTTCAACTTTTACGATTTCTCCTACATCCGCTTGGCCATCGTTAATCAAAACGACTCCATCAATGTCTGGAGCTTGCTGAGAAGTGCGGCCCTTAAGTAAAAGCTCGGTTTCTTCGCTTTCACCTTCAACCAAAACATCAACGATTCTTCCGACCATCGCTTGGTGTTTCATGCGGCTGATATTCTGCTGAACTTCCATTACAGCTTCATAACGACGTTGCTTTGTTTCTTCGTCGATCTGATCGGTCATGCGGCCGCCCGGAGTGTTTTCCTCAGGCGAGTATTTAAAACATCCAACACGATCAAATTGTTGTTCAGCAATAAAGGCTAGAAGCTCCTCAAAAGCCTCCTCAGTCTCACCAGGGAAACCTACGATGAATTGAGTACGGATCACGGCCTCAGGAATTTCGCAACGAATATTTACCAGCGTTTCTGTGATTTCTTTGCGAGTCATCTTACGATTCATCTTCTTAAGAACTTCATCGTTTACGTGTTGAAGAGGCATGTCGAAGTACTTGCAAAGATTATCGCGCGTTTTAATAAGCTCGATCATCTCTGGGGTAATTCCGTCTGGATATAAATAAAGAAGGCGAATCCAATCAGCACCTGATTCGTCAGAGAGACGACGAAGAAGTTCCGTTGGGCTCTCAAGAGAAGAAGAGTCATTTCGTTTCAGATCCCAACCGTAATCAGTAAAATCGTGGGAAATAATCAATAACTCACGAACCCCGCCGGCAACTAAAAGTTTAGCTTCGTTAACGACGTTTTTGAGAGTTCTTGATTGAAGATTTCCTCGGATAAGAGGAATCGCACAGAAAGCACATCGTTTCATGCAACCTTCTGAAATTTTTAAGTAAGCGCGATATCCAGGCTGAGAGTTCACTCGCGGAGTCGACTCTTCTTGAAGATACGTTGGAAGATTAAAGTACTTTTTAGTCTGATCACCCGCCCCAGCTTTTTTTAGAATTTTAGAAATATTCTGGAACTCACCAGATCCGACGAATAAATCAGCCTCAGGTAGTCCTTCAACCAGATCGTCTTTGTATCTCTGAGTGAGACAACCCGCTACCACAACTCTTTTCAAAGATCCTTGATTTTTTAGTTCCGTCATCTCGAGAATTTTTTGAATCGACTCAGTTTTCGAATCTTCGATAAATCCGCATGTGTTCACGATCACAGTGTCCGCTTCGCTAGCGTCACCAACAACTTCAAATCCATCCTTCATTAAAGTTCCGGCCATAATTTCACTGTCGACCAAATTCTTTGGACAACCAAGGCTCACAAAATGAACTTTTTTAGTTTCGACTGCCTTCTGCATTTACATCTCCGTCACTTGAGCGTCTTTAGGTGGTGTAAACTTGAAGTGCTCTTTTTTAAATTTAGGATTTATTTTTAAATTTGAAAACGAAAGCTTAGTTTCGTTGCCGATTTCATCTTGATAACGAATTTCAGTCAAAGTTGATTTATCTGAATCAACAACCACCTTAAGTTTCTGAACATTAGAGCTTTTATTTGCAGCCTTTGGCTCTAATGCATAGGTCGACAATCCGTTATCCTGCCCATTTATCTTTGCATCGTAAACTTCGTAAAGATTTTTTGATCCCAGCAAAGCATTTAACAAAAGACGATCTTCGTTTGATTTTGAAATTTTAGATTTAGTAACTTGAACTGGGGACTTAAAATCTGTAGGCGGATAAGAAACAACCCAAACATACTCCCCATCAATCAAAACCAAACTTTTTTCAGGCGTCGAAGTATCCCAGCGTAATTTATCTTTTTGCATAGAAATTTCGCCATCGTAAACAACGTCTTTATTGAGAAGCTCAGACTTCAAACTTTTTTTAACTTCTAATTTAATGCTCTTCGCTCTTTTATATTTCTTAAGAGTTTTATCTAAAATTTCGAGCCCTTCAGAAGATTTAGAATCTGTTTTTTTTGCCTGAGCTTTTGGAAAAGCAGATCGAACCACCTGATTAGCTAAAGTCAGAGACGCTTTCGCTTGCGAACTCGCCCACATCAAATAAACACCGATCAACAAATAGAAAAATATTTTTAAGTACTTAGAAAGCATGCTCGACTTTATAGCAAAGCGTGTCTAATCAAGCAAGAAAGCCCTGTAGGCTAGGGTCCAAACTACAAAATTTTTTGGCTTTCCCAAGGCCTCAAAGCAAGCCCGAGCTGTGGCCCCGGTGGTTAAAACGTCATCAACCCATATAACCGAAGTTGAGTCGAAGTCCCAACAACTGTAATTTTTATCTAAACCCACCTGAACTTGAGACCGTTCAGTCCGGGACCGACCTCTCTGGCTCCCCTCATCCATTCGAATTAACGGAGTAATCAGGGGAATCCCTAAAACCTGAGAATAAATTTCGGCCATAACATAAGCGTGATCCCGCTTTCCGTAATTCTTACTTGGGGCCGGAATTACGACCGCCCCATCAAAACTCACCTTAAATTCCTCAGAATTCAGTCGAGAACAAAGGTCCTTCTCAAGAAGAGTTTTAAGCTCAACAGAATAAAATCCACCTTTAAGAGAGTCGATGAGCGGACGGACCCAAAACGAATTAAACTCATTCCAAACAATCAACTGATAAGTCGGGAGGCCTTTTACAAAGCGAGAGGAGTTTTTGAGATTATTTGTAGCTCTCTTTTGACAAGAATCACAGATCCACTCACATAACCCCCACCATTTTCCACAGACGAGGCAGCATCGAAATTCTTTTTCCAATTTTAGGAGTGCTTTCTTTAAGGATGAACGCATCCCCAACGGAAAAGCATTTTAAAGGCCTATCGGAGATAAAGATAATTTTTCACTGACAAGGTTTGGCCTCCGCATTTAGGGCGCTTGATAAATGAGATGTTACTCGTTGTGATAAGGAAGATTCTTTAAAATCGCAAAACCTCTATAAATTTGCTCTAGCAAAACACTCTGAGCAATCCTGTGATTTAAAACGAATGGCGAAAGACTGAGAACATGCTGAGATTTAGCCAATAGCGTTTGCTCAATTCCGTAAGCGCCACCAATAACAAATACTAAGCGTTTTTTACCGCTCATCATTGCTTGATTTAGCGATTTCGAAAACTGAATTGAGTCTACGTTTTGACCCTTTTCATCTAGAGAAATAAGCAGGTCGTCGTTTTTAATTTCAGCGAGTAAAGCTTCCGTCTCAGCCTTACGTTTTGCAACGCGCTCATCGCGGCCCATAGATTTGGCTTTAAGTTCCTTGATCTCAAAACTACAAAAGTGGCCTATTTTTTCTGAGTAATTTTCTTTCAGAAGATCGAACCACTTCTCTTTTGAGCTCTGAATCGAAAGAACGACAATTTTCACGACACCCTACCCAAGACGCGCCGCCTATCCAGAAGGTACGGCGTACCTTTTGGAAGAGAACGACGATTTTCATTACATTGTTTTTGTTGGTGGCATCGGAGTGGGATCTTTAAGACCCATATCTTTTCCATCGGCCCACAATTGCTCAAGAGCGTATTCTTGACGAACAAAATCGTAGAACACGTGTAGGATCAATGATCCGTAATCGAGAAGAACCCATCTCCCCTCTTCAAGACCTTCGATACTTTGTGGAAGAACTCCATACTCTTCTTTCACTTGCTGGATAACGTTTTCTGCAAGAGAAGCTGAGTGACGAGAGCTTGTTCCCGAGCAAACAATTGCATATTCACTCGGAGCTGTAAGCTCACGAAGATCGAAGCCCTTTACATTAATTCCTTTTCTATCAAAAAGAACTCCCGCTACGAACTTAGTAAAATCAGCGTAGTCAGCTATTTTAGCGCCTAGAGGTTGATAGAACTTATTGTCACGAATGTGGTTTTCAACACCCAGTGGAAGATACTTTTCTAAAGACCTTCCCGTACGAAGGCGTTTTCTTAAATCCGTTGCAGAAATATCCACGTCTTTAAGCGTGATAAACTGAATACTTCTTCCAGTTGTCAGTTCAATGTAGTTCATGTCGAACTCAGCTACAAACTCCTTTAAAGCTTCTGGCAATTCATCAACTGCTGTTGGAAGGGAATGTCCCGGGCGAGTTGCGATGATAAAATTTGTCTCTTTTAAAAGATCCTTAAAACTCTTCCATTCTGGCAAAGATTCAAAAGTATCTGCACCTAAAATAAGAAAAAGATCTTCTGCTTTATATTCTTTGCGATAAGCCCTGATCGTATCGATCGTGTAGCTCACACCTTTTCTACGAATTTCTTGATCATCAATAACAAACTGCTCGCCGTATTGGCTCGCAGCAATCTTAACCAAATCTAATCTCTGCTCTGGCGTAGGCCCTTCAACTGGATGTTTAAGTGGACTCTGGCTGCTTGGAACGACGAATACTTTTTCAAGTCCCGCCTTCTTTTGCACGCTTGCCATTAAATTGAGATGTCCTAAATGGGGCGGGTTAAAACTTCCGCCAAAAATTCCGACTCTCATTATTGCTGTTCCTTCCCTTTTAAAATCTCATTTCCTAACGTACGAACCAAATCTTGAATTCCTTTTCCCGAAACTCCAGAAATTGTATAAGGATGCACACCCGTCTCTTTTTCAAAACGTCTTGCGATTCGATCCACTTGTTCGCCTGGCAATGTATCAATTTTATTTAAAACTAAAATCTGATCACGGTCGCTAAGAGGAATGAATCCAGGCTTTCCAACGTTGGCGTCGTCATAAGACGAAAGCTCATGATTGATATCGTTGTAATCCTGAACCGGATCGCGACCCGAAGCTCCCGAGATATCAACCAAATGAACAAATACTTTAGTTCTCTCGATATGTCTTAAAAACTGAATCCCGAGACCAACGCCTTCGTGTGCTCCCGGAATTAATCCTGGAATATCTGCAACTACGAAATCCTGATAATCCCCAACTTTAACCACACCCAAATTTGGGGTGAGAGTTGTAAAAGGGTAGTCTGCGATTTTGGGCCGAGCCGAAGACACACGAGAAATCAAAGTTGATTTTCCTGCATTCGGAAAACCAATAATGCCAACATCAGCGATTAATTTTAGTTCTAAAATAACTTCGATTTCTTCGCCCACTTCACCCGGTTGAGCATATTCAGGAGCCTGATTTACTGAAGTCTTGAAAAAGGCGTTTCCTTTTCCACCACGACCACCTTCAAGTAAAAGGTGTTCCGTCTTATCTGTCATATCAACAATCAATTGTCCTTCAAGAGAACGAACGATTGTTCCTTCAGGAACCGTGAGAACTAAATCCTGACCGCCAGCCCCACTCATGTTTGAGTTTTCTCCGGCATTTCCATTTTCTGCCGAGAGTTTTTTCTTGCCGCGAAAATCAACAAGCGAGTTGATGTGAATAGAGGTACGAATGATAACGTTTCCGCCAGCTCCACCGTCTCCACCATCAGGTCCACCGCGTGGAGCAAAAGATTCTCTTCTGAAAGAAACATGGCCTGGGCCACCTTTTCCAGATGCGAGTGTCAGTTTTAATTCATCTACAAATTGCATGTTGTCCCCGCCTAAAGCGCTCTTTTGAAAAAAAACTCGAAAAACTTTGCCAAATTTCGCAAAAAAAAAGGAAGCTTCGAAGAGCTCCCTTTTCTAATTCATCGTATAAACCTAGGTGTTTTGAGCCTTTGGTTTAAGTACTACGCTGTTTTTGGGTAAACGCTTACTTTGAACTGATCTTTTGAAAAACGTTCAAATTTCACAAGTCCTTCAACTACTGAATAGATTGTGTGATCGCGACCCATTTTTACGTTATTTCCAAGGCGGAACACAGTTCCACGTTGGCGAATGATGATTGTTCCAGGGAGAACTGATTCTCCACCAAATCTTTTAACGCCTAAGCGTTTACTCTGTGAATCTCTTCCGTTCTTGGTACTACCACCGGCTTTTTTACTTGCCATTATATCACCCCGTTAAAATCAAGAACCTTGTCCAATGAGAACAAGGTTCCTTTAGATTAAATCAATTATGCTTTCTTAGATGTTTTTTTAGCAGTTTTCTTTTTAGCGCCGCCCTTTTTACCAGACTTTTTCGCTACTTTTTTCTTAGGAGCTGCTTTTTTTGCGACTTTCTTTTTTGCGACTGCTCTTTTTGCAGGAGCTTCACCCTCTGGAGAAGCTTTTGCTTCTTCACGAGCCGCTTGTCTTTCTTTAGCTTTTTCCTCTGCTCTTTCAGCGCGGATAGCTGCGAAATCCATAACTGGCGGTTTTTCGTCTGACTTAGAAGAAGTTCCGCCTGGTCCAGCGATCGCTTTAATGAACAACTCAGTGTAGGGCTGACGATGTCCTTTGAAGCGTCTGTAGCCTTGACGACGTTTCTTTTTGAAAATGATAACTTTTGGGCCGAGCTCTTGACGAGTTACAACTGCAGTAATTTTCGCATCTTTTACGATTGGAGCTCCGACATGAGTGCTTTCGCCACCAACAAGAAGAATGTCAGTTAAAGTTACTTCAGAGCCGAGAGTACCTTCGAGTTTTTCTACACGAATACGATCACCAGCTTGAACTCGATATTGTTTCCCGCCTGATCTTAGAATGGCGTACATAATAGGAACCTCCGTAAAGCCCTATGGTATTGCCATGCAGCAGTGGGTCTGTCAACAAAGTGTGCAGAGTTTTTTTGGAGATTTTTTAGAGTTACATCACGAAAATTTCGTATTGCTCGACATGGTAATTTGGCTCGATTTTGAATGCCACAGAGCGGCCGATCTTTTTTTCGACCTTCTCGAGGGTCTCCCCTTCAACTTCATAAATCCAATCTACAACCTCAGAATGGCAATGAACGACAATAGATCCTTTTTGGAGATCGTTTAAATATTCGCGTTCAAGTTCGCGGAAGATTTCATTGGCGATCGTTGATTTTCGTTTAATGTAGCTACGGCCTTCACAGTAAGTACATGGTTCGCATAGGGTTTTTATCAAACTTGGGCGGGTCCTCTTACGAGTCATTTCCACCAAACCCAATGAGGACATTGAAATCACGTTGGTTCGAACGCGATCCTTAACTAATTCTTCGGCGAGAGCTGAAAGCACCTTTTCGCGATGCGTCTCCTTCTCCATATCGATGAAATCTATAATGATAATGCCGCCGCAGTTTCGGACCCTAAGTTGGTGAGCGATTTCTTTAACCGCTTCGAGATTGGTCTTTAGAATTGTATCTTCGAGGTCTTTTTTTCCGACAAAGCGACCCGTGTTGACATCGATAACCACCAAAGCTTCAGCTTCGTCGATCACGATATATCCGCCCGACTTGAGCCAAATTTTTCGGTCCATGGAGCGCGAAATTTCGAGGTCGACTTCGTAGAGATCAAAAAGAGGCTTGTCTTCTCGATAATGAACAATGTTGTGTCTGAATTTAGGCATCAACTGCTGCACAAATTTTCCGACTTTTTTGAAAGCTTCTTCGTCGTCCACATAAACAGTGACGACATCTTCATTCATGAGATCACGAAGAGCTCGAAGCTCAACGTCCATTTCAGCATGAATGAGGCCTGTGTTTTTTTTCTTTTCGTAATTCTTGAAAACTTCTTTTCCGAGACGATCGAGATATTCAATATCGGCTTTAAGAGAATCCTCATTGGCATCTTCGCCAGCTGTTCTCACGATAACACCACCAGCTGGATTAATTTTTTCAACAAGAGTTTTTAAACGATCTCTTTCTGATTCATTTTCAATTCTGCGTGAGATTCCCAAATGTTTTACGGTGGGAAGATAAACGACGTAACGACCCGGAAGAGAAATATGGGTCGTGATTCTCGCACCTTTGGTTCCGATGGGATCTTTTGCCACTTGCACGAGAATAAATTGGCCTTCGTGAAGAAGTTCTTGAATCGGGGTTTGAATAGTCGCGGGCGCTTCGATTTCGCTTTCATCGTTTTCTTCGGACTTTTCCTTTTCGCTTTCTCCAGCTACTGGAAAACCATCAGAGTCTACGTCTTCACGGATATCACCGACATACAAAAAAGCAGCACGATCTAGACCAATGTCCACAAAAGCAGCTTGCATTCCCGGAAGAACTCGAATCACTTTTCCACGAAAAATAGAACCGACCATAGTCGGGGAGGTTTTTCGCTCAACCTTCAAATCCATAAGAATGCCGCTCTCGACATAGGCAACTCGAGTTTCCTGAGGGCGAACGTTAATTAGGATTTCTGCTGACACGCGGGGCTCCAAACTTTGGTCTAGAGAGTGTACGAACTTTGTCCATGGACGGCAAGTGTTGTCCCCAACTCGACTCCATAACTCAGCGAAAAATGCCGAAAAAAGACTTAGAGGGAGCTTTGATGGCCGCTATAGACGAACTCTTTAAAGTAATGGTCGAACAATCTGCGTCGGACCTCCATGTAACGTCAGGAGCACCGCCGTTTCTGCGAATTCACGGGGTGATGCGTTCTTTGAACTACCGCGATCTTAGCAACCAAGATGTTCAAGCTCTTATCTTCGAAATTTTAACCGAAAAACAAAAGAAAACTTTTATTGAAAAGTGGGAGTTAGATTTTGCTTACACCATTCAAGGTCTCGGGCGTTTTCGTTGCAATATCTTTATGCAAAGAAAAGGGCTCGGAGCTGTCTTTCGTGTGATCCCTGAAAAATTGAAGACTCCAGCAGAGTTAAGTTTGCCTCAAGGAATGTTGGATCTCATTGATTGTGATCGCGGATTGGTTCTGGTTACAGGCCCTACCGGTTCTGGTAAATCAACAACACTTGCATCACTTGTTCATCATATTAACCTGACTCGTGAAGAACATATCATTACAATTGAAGATCCGATTGAGTTTGTTCATGCGAATCAAAAGTGTCTTGTTAATCAGCGAGAAGTGGGAAGCCATACAAAAACTTTCGCAAACGCCCTTAAAGCCTCGCTTCGTGAAGACCCAGATATTATTCTTCTTGGTGAGATGCGAGACCTAGAAACAATTTCCTTGGCTCTCACAGCAGCCGAAACAGGTCACTTGGTTTTTGGAACTCTTCATACGAGCAGCGCCGTAAAAACAATCGACCGCGTGATCGATGTTTTCCCGGAAAATCAACAGGCGCAGATCAGAACGATGTTATCCGATAGCTTGCGGGGAGTTATCGCTCAGGGCCTTTTTCCACGAGCTGATGGAAAAGGTCGAGTCGCGGCATTCGAAATTTTAAGAACAAATCGAGCCGTATCCAATTTAATACGCGAAAATAAATTGCACCAGATTCCTTCCGTCATGCAAACGGGACAAAAAGAGGGAATGCTTTTATTTGAAAAGAGTGTTCAAGAGCTCTGTTCAAAACAGCTCATTACAAAAGCCGACATGATCACGTTCCTAGGAAAAATCACTGAAAAGGACGAAGACCAGGCAGCACCTAAAAAGCCGGTTAAGGCCAGCTAGAATTCAAATCTATAATTCCAAATTGAAGGCGCAGATGCGTAAATCTGAGCTGGGTTTGTAGGACGATATGAGTCTTTTCCGATTTGATAAATTGAATTTTGAAAATTAGACGCTGTCGCGGCTTCATAGGTGACATAACCTGTTCCAAGAATCACTCCCGCTGCAAAGCCAATCGAAATATTATTGAGATGTTTTTGTGGTTCTCCGTAAAAGGAAAGGGTACTGAGTCCAATTACGGCTCCGCCCAAACCAGCAAAAATAATTGTGGCAATTCCTCGGCGCGGTTTACCTTCCACTGCAAGCCCGATACTGCTTTGAAAAAGCAATGGGACTACAATTGAAACTATCATTAAACATTTCAAAAATTTATTCATTAGCTTCTCCATCGCCATCGGGCCAAACCTCAAATGTACCATATCTTCCTGGAGCTCCACGATCTCGGGTTTCGACATTTTGAACACATCCGGCGATAGGACCCTTTGAAAGTTCGTTCACAAATTTTTGAAGATCATCAACTTGTCCCTGAGCCATGACTTCGACTCGTCCGTCGACGAGATTACGGACCCAACCTAAAATATGGATTTCGATCGCTTTTCTCAAAGCATATCGTCGAAATCCAACACCTTGAACGTTGCCCGATACCAAAATTTGAAATCTTTTGATCATGATTCATGCTTACAGAGACAAAGAGCAGAGGCAACATTGAACCTGAGGGATCTGGACGCTTTTTTGACAGCTGACGGGTGGATTGTTAGTCTAAAACTGTATTCATACGGGAGGAATTTGTGCGAAGCGGAAAAACGGTTGAAATTATTAAGAGTCCCTCAGATCTTGCACCTTATATCGATCATACATTTTTGAAGCCAGATGCAACGACAACGCAAATTCGAACTGTTTGTGATGAAGCCCGACAATATGGATTTTTCGGAGTCTGTATCAGTCCTCGATTTGTGGAGTTAGCGGCCGCCTGCCTTTCTGGAAGCCGAGTATTTCCTGTGACTGTTGTTGGGTTCCCCTCAGGAGCCTCAACGACCGAAGCTAAAGTTTATGAAGCCCTAAATGCAATTCGTGCTGGAGCTCGAGAAATCGATATGGTTTTGGCAATCGGAGCCCTCAAAGAAAAAGCATTTGATTACTTAAAAAGAGATATCAGAGAAGTTACAAAGGCCTGTGGAATGACTTCGGTGAAGGTCATTATTGAAACAGCCTTATTAACTGATGAAGAGAAAAAATGGGCTTGCGAACTCAGTTTTGAGTCAGGAGCTCGTTTTATAAAAACATGTACGGGATTTAATGGAGGAGGCGCCACTGTTGAAGACATTAAACTCATGCGCGGAGTCGTGGGCAAAAAAATCGGGGTCAAGGCGAGTGGAGGAATTAAGACCTACGAACAGGCAAAGGCCCTTGTCGAAGCCGGTGCAAATCGATTAGGAATGAGCGCAAGTGTAGCAATTGTCACAGGCGGAAGCGGTCAGGGACCCTATTAGTGGATTCTTTTTTAGCAGTCGAAATCATCAAGAAAAAAAGAGACGGACACGTTCTCTTCCGAGAAGAAATTCAATTTATGATTTCGCACTATTCTTCTGGAAAACTCCCTGACTATCAAATGTCAGCCTTTTTGATGGCTGTGTATTTTCAGGGAATGAATGAACATGAAACGGCAATTCTCACTCAATGTATGCTCCAATCTGGAATCGTCGTTCATTTACCAAATATCAAGAAATTCAAAGTTGATAAGCACAGCACCGGTGGTGTTGGAGATAAAACAAGTTTAATTTTAGGACCCATCGTGGCAGCCGCAGGGATTCCGGTCCCTATGATTTCGGGCCGAGGTCTTGGCCACACTGGTGGAACTCTCGACAAACTAGAAAGCATTCCTGGTTTTAATACTCAACTCAGCCTTATCGAATTTGAGAGAACTCTTGAAAAAATTGATATTTGCTTTATTGGGCAGACAAAAGAAATCTGCCCTGCAGATAAAAAAATCTACGCCCTTCGTGACGTCACAGCCACAATCGAAAGTCTGCCTTTGATTTGTGCGAGTATTATGTCCAAAAAATTAGCTGAAGGAATAGACGGACTTGTTTTAGATGTTAAATATGGCGCCGGCGCATTTATGAAAACACCCGAGGAAGCCCGTGTTCTTGCAAAAAAATTGATGGCCATCGGAAAAACATACGGGAAAAAGGTGGCTGCCGTTTTATCGCAAATGGATCACCCACTTGGCCGTTTCGCTGGCAATAGTCTTGAAGTCTTCGAGTGTCTCGAGATCATGCGCGGAAAATCTTTTATCGGACCTCAAGGCAAAGATTTGTACGCAGATACCCGAGATCTAAGCCTTGAGCTCTCCGCCATCATGATTTTTCTGTCTGATAAAACTAAATCAGTAGAAGAGGGGCGAAAACTTGCTGAATCTTTGCTTGTTTCTGGAGCTGCTCTAAAAAAATTCGAAGAATTGGTTCTGGCTCATGATGGAAGATTGGGCGAGCTTCCCCTCTCCAAAAATCAGCAACCTGTTTTGTCTCCCGAATCAGGATTTATTGAATATATGGACACAGAAAAAATAGGAATTGTCGGAATTCTGTTGGGAGCTGGCAGAGCGATTGTCACAGATACCATCGAACCCACCGCGGGCATCGAGTTCCATGTCAAAATTGGCGATCCGATAAAAAAGGGCGATATCCTCTTTACTCTTCACGGAAACCGTCCCGAACTTTTCAAAGAGGCGACCGAGAAACTCCTAAGAACTGTGCGATTTTCCTTGCAAAAACTTGCTGCACCACCTTTGATACAAGAGAGACTTTTGAACTAAGGCGGATGAGCAGTGATCGAACAATTACAAGAAACAGTCGACTACATCAGAGCTCGCACTGACTTTAAACCTAAAGTGGGAGTCACTTTAGGATCAGGGCTCGGCGCTTTTGTAAACGAAATCAAAGTTACAGCAAAATTCCCCTTCAACGAAATTCCATATTTTTCTCCGACAACCGTTGAGGGTCACAGCGGAAATTTGATTCTAGGGACTGTTGATGATGTTCCAGTGGCGGTTCTTCAGGGAAGGCTTCACTACTACGAAGGCCATCCAATGGATCGCGTGGTTTTTCCAACTCGCACATTGGCCATGCTCGGAATTGAAATTTTAGCACTTACAAATTCTTCGGGTGGCCTCGATCCAAACATGCAGCCTGGCGATTTTATGATCATCGAAGATCATATTAATCTAATGGGAGCAAATCCACTCACAGGTCCAAACATCAAACAATTAGGTCCACGTTTTCCTGATATGACAGAAGCCTATGATCGAAGTTTGATCGAAAAAATGGAATCGATTTTAAAAGCTAACAAGGCTCGCTTTCATAAGGGGATTTACTGCGGTGTCAGTGGCCCTACATATGAGACGCCGGCTGAAGTTCGTTTTCTAAGTCAAATTGGCGGCAAGGCCGTTGGAATGAGTACAGTTCCCGAAGTCATTGCCGCAAATCACTTGGGCCTTCGAGTCTGCGCTCTTAGCTGCATCACAAATTTGGCGGCGGGGATTTCTAAGAAAAAGCTTACGCATGAAGAAGTCACTCACACTGCAAAAGTGGTGGAGAAGGAATTTTGCGCTTTCCTAAGATCTTTTGTTAATGAGTTGAAGTAGCTCTTGTTTTCTCGACGGATTTTTATCCAATACAGCAGCTTTCTGGAACTTCGGAGTTGGGGCCGTCTTGAGCGGCCTTTCTGACGCCCTTCCTGGGCGTCAGAGCTAAATACCCTCTTCTGCACAACATCTTCTAAAAAAGTTTCGGTTCATTTAGATGCTATGTAATGGAGAATTTTTGGTCTGCCTGTCACGATGGCAGGCAGAAGAGCCGCTCAGGACGGCCCCAACTCCGAAGCTTGCAGAGAACTGCTGTATTGGACGATCCCCAAAATACCCAGACCAAAGCCATACTCCAACATATCCATATATAGTCATATCTAGTCATCTAACAAAACCAAAGACCAGTTTCTCCTCCATAAGTTCAACACTTTCCTCATTTTCTCCGATTCGCTAACCAACGTGTGCCATGTTTCACGTCCTTCATAGAAGGGCTGCTTGGCATTCGGGTGGGAACGATTCGCACCAACGATTAAGGAGATGAGATGGGCAAGGACGTCGTCTTTAAAAAGATACTCGGGATTAGTTTTTTCCTAATTCTCTCTGCATGTGCCCCTCGTACCTCTGAATCTATGTTTGACGATGGCTCCACCGAACAGAATGCTGAATGCCAAGGAGAAGCGATTAAAAATCGTTTCATCGTTCATTGGATCGATGGTTCTGTTTCAGTTGAGTCTGGAGAAAATAAAGAAGTTTTTCTTAAGGGGTTTGTCGATCCAAAATTAAATCAAATTCAAAAAGTTGAATATGATAGAAAAATGAATCTGATTATACCCTCGGCTGAAGTCGCAACGACAACTAACAATATGGATATGTGGGGCCAAGAAATGGTTGGCGTCGAAGATGTTTGGGCCCGAGGAGTCGAAGGACAAGGAGTCCTCGTTTCAGTTGTTGATACTGGGGCCGATTACAATCACGAGCAACTTGCCGGAAACATCGCCATCAACACGGGAGAGATTCCAAACAATCAGATTGACGATGATAAAAATGGTTATGTCGATGATTACTATGGTTACGATTTTGTAAATAAAATCGGCGACCCAATCGATAACCAAGGTCATGGAACTCATGTCTCGGGAATTATCGCCGCTGATGCGAACAGTGGCTCTATGAAAGGCTTGGCTCCAAAAGCGAAGATCGTTCCAGCAAAATTCATAGCTCCAGGTGGAGGAACTTTTGGTGACGCAATTATGGCGATTCGATATGCATATGAACGTGGTGCAAAAATCATAAATGCAAGTTGGGGTGGACCTGCCTGTAGCGTTTCTTTAAAAGAAACGATGGTGGCACTTGAGTCTAAAGGAGTTCTTTTTGTTGTTGCTGCCGGAAATGATGCTCGAAACATTGATCGCTCTCCTGACTATCCCGCTTCTTACAATTTAACTAATCAGATCACCGTCGGTGCATCGAATTTTTATGATGTGACAGCTTCTTTCTCGAACATCGGAACAACTTTGGTTCATCTCGTGGCGCCTGGAGACTCGATTTTCAGTCTTAAACCAGGAGGCGGAGGGGTCACGATGAGTGGAACCAGCATGTCGGCCCCATTTGTTTCTGGCGCAGCTGCTCTTTTGTTGAGCGCTCATCCACAGGCCAGTGTTTCACAAATTCGTCAGGCTCTTTTTTCATCAGTTGATTCAGGTGCCTTTCCTGTTGCCACACATGGTCGATTAAACGTCCGAAAGGCACTCGAAAAGCTTGATCAACTTGTCCAATAAAAAATGACATTTTAGCTCTATATTTCGCCATGGCTTGCGCGTCGTGGCGAGTCTCGTTTCTAGCCCTCTTTTCAAGTGCGTCTCAAAAATAACTCATGGTAAATCAAAAGGTCTGCTTTAAGAACAAGATTTGTTAAGGAGCGCCATGAGACATTGGATTGAGGATCTTAAAAATCACGTCGGTCAAAAGGTAACTTTAAAAGGCTGGGTTTATAACGTTCGTTCTTCTGGAAAAATTAAATTCCTTCTCCTGCGAGATGGAACGGGAATGTGCCAGTGCATTTTTTTCCGAGGCGAATGTGATCCCAAAGCTTTTGAAGAATTTGAGAAGCTCACTCAAGAAACTTCAGTCGTTGTTACAGGAACGGTTCGAGCCGAGCCTCGAAGTCCGGGCGGATTCGAACTCGGTGCTGACAATTTTGAAATCATCGGAATGGGTAATGACTATCCAATTACGCCTAAAGAACACGGCACTGAGTTCTTAATGGAAAATCGCCACTTATGGTTACGCTCAAAGAGACAACATGCGATTTTGCGAGTTCGCGGCGAGCTGATTGCAGCGATCCGTGATTTTTTTGATGGGCGCGGATTTACTCTTACCGATGCTCCGATTTTTACGCCTAGTGCTTGTGAAGGCACTTCGAATCTGTTTGAAACACAATACTTCGATGAAAAAGCTTATCTTTCACAGAGTGGCCAGCTTTACATGGAGGCGACAGCTGCCGCTCTCGGAAAAGTTTATTGTTTCGGTCCCACTTTCCGCGCAGAAAAAAGTAAAACTCGTCGTCACCTGATTGAATTTTGGATGGTTGAACCTGAAGTCGCATTCAACGACATGTACGACAACATGGATCTCGCTGAGCAATTTGTTGAATACATTGTTCAAAGAACAATTAAAAATCGCTCCGAAGAACTTAAAGTTTTAGAGCGCGATATTTCGAAGCTCGAACCCATCAAAGGTCCATTCCCAAGAATGCACTACCGTGAGGCCGTTGCAATTATAAAAAAAGAAAATCCAGATTTTATTGATGGCGATGACTTTGGAGCCCCTGACGAAACCATCATCAGTTCTAAATTTGATCGCCCTGTTTTTGTTCACCACTACCCTGCTGCCGTAAAAGCTTTCTACATGAAAGAAGATCCTAAAGATCCGGGATTTGCAATGGGGAGCGATCTCCTTGCCCCTGAAGGATTCGGAGAAATTATTGGTGGTGGTCAGCGCGAAGACAACATCGATATTTTGAAAAGAAAAATTGCCGAGCATAATTTGCAAGAAAAAGATTTTGCTTGGTACTTGGATGTCCGCAAATACGGAACTTTCCCTCATGCCGGTTTTGGTTTGGGTATCGAAAGAACTGTTGCGTGGATCTGTGGTCTTCCGCACATTCGCGAAACTATTCCTTTTCCGCGATTATACGGACGATCTTACCCTTGATTTTAATTTTAAAGATTAACGGAGATGAATATGAGTGAAGTTGAAGTTAGCGGTCATGAAAAAATGAGAGCTCTTGAGGATCGAAACTTAGCTGCTATGAGTGGCGGTGGAGAAACTAAAATTGCAAAACACAAACAAGGTGATCGTCTCACCGCCAGAGAGCGACTGGATGTTTTGTTGGACCCGGGAAGCTTCGTTGAGATGGACCGTTTTGTAACCCATCGCTGTACAAACTTCGGAATGGAAAAAAATCTGCCTCCA
>JBFWYS010000017.1:0-16774 GCA_050186175.1 Pseudobdellovibrionaceae bacterium | reverse complement strand
ACTGGCATAAGGGGAAATAACTAACTAAAGTTGTGAGTTTGTTTCAACAGGAAACCGGCTGAGGGAGCCGGAAAAAATAAAACGAGGCGCTGCGAAACAGCTGTCCCAGATTTTCAAGAAGAAAACCGGACAATCAAATCAACTTTTTTTAATAACGACTCGAAAAAATATTTTGACTTAGGAAAATTCACCGAAAAACAAATTGTCTTTTGTTTAAACGGCAGAAACCCAGGCAAAAAAATAGCCACTCAAAAAAGTGGCCATTTAAGTCAGAGTTAAATTGAGAAATTACTGATCTTTTGTGTAAGTTATACTTACGCTTTCTCCGTTCAGGATCATTTTGTTCCCTTTAATTATCACGTCTTTCAAAAATCGCATTAAATTTTTGCTTCAGAGAAATCTTTTGCGTTGATTCCGTATTTCTCGATCTTACGAAGTAAAGTTTTTTTAGGAATATTCGCATGCAAAGCTGTTTGATTGATCCGACCTTTGAAAGTCTTGAGCGCCTTGACGATAAATTCTTTTTCAAAAGCCTCTTTTTGAGCATTAAAATCAAGAGCTCCCTCTTGAACACGAACCATCTCGTCTTCAACACCTAACTCTTCATCCAAACCCTCTAGAGAAACTTCAGAATCCAAATCATCATCTGAATCAACAGATGAAACTGCCGAAGAAGCCGCCTTTGGTGGCTCTTGAGACAACAATGGATCCGGAATCTCAAGGACATTCACACCCGCAGCCGCAAGAACAGCTTGCGGAAGCGAAGGAAGAGTCAAAGAATTTGTAGTTTCTAAGATGAAAGCATGTTCAATAACGTTTTCTAACTCACGGATATTTCCAGGCCACTCATATTTTTTAAGAACCGCCATCGCATCAGATGCAACGCCAGTGATTCTTTTGCAATGAGCCTGATTGAATTTTTTAATGAACATATGAATAAGGCTATCAAGATCATCTTTTCTTGCTGCCAATTGTGGCAAGAACATCGGAATGACATTCAAACGATAAAAAAGATCTTCGCGGAATGTTCCGTTTTTGATCATCTCTTCAAGAGGTCTGTTAGTGGCTGCAACAATTCTTACATTGGTTTGAATTTCGCGGTTTGAACCCACCGGAGTAAATACTTTTTCCTGAAGAACACGAAGAAGTTTAACTTGCATCAAAAGTGGAAGATCTCCAACTTCGTCTAAAAATAAAGTTCCACCTTCGGCGAACTGGAACTTTCCAATTTTTCTCTCGTGAGCTCCGGTGAAAGATCCTTTTTCATGTCCAAAAAGCTCAGACTCAAAAAGATTTTCAGGAATTGCCGAGCAGTTGATCGCAACAAACTTTTCGTCTTTGCGATGCGAGTTAAAGTGAATCGCACGAGCCACTAACTCTTTACCAGTTCCCGAAGCACCACGAATAAGAACTGGAGTATCAACCTTAGAAAGACGGTTAATAATATTAAAAACTTTCTGCATCTGCGCTGTATTGCCGATAATTTTTCTTCCAGCTTCCATCATTGTAGGAGCCGAAGCCGCAACACTCGAAATTAAAGTGTGAGCTGCAACTGCTTTATCAAGGAGGCGGATCATCTCATCGCCAGCTACAGGTTTTGAAAGATAATTGTAAGCACCATCTTTTACTGCCTTAACAGCGTCATCGATTGTTGCAAAAGCAGTCATCATCAGAACGATAATGCCCGGATCAAATTCTTTAATGTGCTTAAGAGCCTCAAGGCCCGAGAGTCTTGGCATATCAACGTCCAAGACCACGATATTATAATTTCCGGCTTTAACTTTTTCGACAGCGTTGAGTCCGTCAAATGCTTCTTCGATTTGAAATCGACCGGTACTTTCCAAAGTTGATTTTACCGAAAGTCTTAGCCCCTGATCATCATCTACAACTAGAACTTTAAGCATCGTGAATCCCCCTGAACAGATAGGAGTTAGAACTCGCTTCCCGAGCCAGCCCCAACCACTTAAGAGTTATACATTGAAAGTCATAAAAACTGTTAAAATATTTACGCATTTTTACTAATTTGCAGGAATTGCAGGAGTGATCGGAAGTTCAACGGTGAACGTAGAACCCTGACCCAGAGTGCTTTCCACAAATATTCGTCCTTTATGTAAAGATACAAAGTAATGAGCCAAATAAAGTCCTATACCGGAACCCTTAATTGGGGAGGCCTTGGCTGCTTTAGAGCGAAAAAATTTCATAAAGATATTTGGAAGGTCTTCGCTCGAAATACCGAGCCCTTGGTCTGCCACTTGGAGAACCACAAAACCCTCTTTCTCCTCAGTCGTGATCAAAACCTTAGAGCCCTCGGTACTATACTTAATGGCATTTTCAATGAGATTAGAAATGACCTGTTTAACTAGGTCTCCATCGACCTGAATACTAAAGAGTGGCTCCAGCTCCAAAATCAATTCAATGTTTTTGATCTTCGCCGCGAACTCAAGTTTCTTAACAACCTCTTTTATCAAGTTATTGATGTCCCGGCTCTGGAGATGCAACTCCACACCCTGACTTTCGATGCGGCTGAAGTTTAAAATCGAGCTAATGAAATTAAGCAGGTCTTCACTGCTTGCGCGAATATTTAAAAGCGCTTCCTTTTGTTTTGTATTGAGGTCAGGTCCTTCTCTTTGAACGATATCCGACATTCCCTGAATGCGCGCAAGAGGAGTTTTGAGGTCATGAGACATCATGCTGATAAAATTGTTCTTCAATTCTTCGACTTGAACAAGAAGACGATTCTTCTCTGTGAGTTCCCATGTTTTTCGGTTCTCAATAATCAAACGATACGGAATCAAGAAGTAGTAACACAGAAAAATAGCTAAATAAGGTGCTGCCATCCCAACCCAAATGCCAAGAGGCCAGAACGCAAAATAACCTATTGTTGTAAAAGTAATCACCAGGCTCAAAATAATCAAAAGACCTTGAGTCGGACGAGCCGTGAGAATGACATAAATCGTACAGGTCGAAATCAAGAATACAAAAACAGCCTCAAACCAACCTGAAACTCGAATGGGCGCTGAATTACGAATGAGGGTATCGACCGCATTCGCGTGTAGCTCAGTTATCGTCATTCCGTTCGGATCACGGTTATAAGGAGTGGGAACGTAATGGCGAACTGAGTCCTCTAAATCAAGACCTACAAAAACCAATTTGTCTTTAAGAGAGTCCTTAGGAAATTGATTTGTATAAACCTCGTAAAAAGAAATCTGTTTGTAGGAATTGCGGGGAGCAAAATCAATATAGGCTTGATCCGTCTCCATAAAATTAAAAGCACCACGAATTTTTGACGACGGAAGTTCCTTTTCGTCATTCGGGTTCACCATGAGTCCAGCGAGTTTAGTATGAAGAAGAGAGTGATTTTGATAAGTGAGCATGATTCGACGAGAAACCCCGTCTTTAGCAAAGAGAGTGGCATCTAAAAGTCGCGGACCGCTTTCAACCTGTAATTGATCGAGAGGTGGTGGAAGCCGAAGCTTTTCTTCTTCCTCTCCTTTCATCACAAAATCATTACTCTGAAAAATGAGATACGGAGTCTTTTCAGCATTGCTAAGCCCGATCGTTCCGAACTTGGCCGCTTCTTTTGCGAAATCTGTTTTCTCACTTTCTTCACCGCGAACTTCACGAAGTGGAATTGTATAAACAATAGCTCGCGGTTTTCCGATGAGAAGCTGAGAGAGCATTTGTGAATGCTCTTGAAATGAAGGAGCTCCCTTAAACTTTTCAACATCGCTAGGTTTAATCATAACCAGAACAATATCTTTAGAAACGATAGGGGCCGGGCGAACTTGGATTCTGTAATCGTAAAGAAGTGCTTCGAGATACTCTAGATTCAAGTAGTTTATTAGGCTAGCTGCTACTAGCCCTATAACTACACTTAAAAAAAGGTTGAAATGCTTTCTAACGAGATCAATCACAAACTAGAAATCAAAGATTAAATTCTAGTCACGATCAGGCGGATTGCCTGATGGAACGCATCGGAGCCCAAGAGAGTCAGGCTTTGTCGTCTGAGCCTTTACAACCTTTTTTGGCTGAACTTTTTTAACGTGTTTCATCTTTTCCTCGCTTTTGTCTTAAGCCATCGCCATTTGGGCGACCGCTCGAGACTGGTGATAATATAACAGACTTACTGCAATTGTGAATCTGCTTCTTTTACAAAATTCAGGATCGACTTGGTTTTTACTCCCAGTCGCATTTTTGTGGATATACATACATCCACCGCCACACATGTAACGCGCCCAGCAACCTCCGCACTGATTCGACTCGACCAATTGGTCTTCGTAAGGTTTCAGCTTCGACTCAAAAAAAGTCTCGCCAACACCAACTATTTCAGTCTTGTCGCCGACAAGCCACGGACATGTGTACATCTGGTTGCGGGCATCAATCATCAAATACGATTTTCCGGCGCCGCAAAAGTTTTCAACTCTTTGTTGTGAGTCGAGCTGGCGAAAATAGTTTTCGAATGTTTTAATTTTTCGAAGTTCTTTTTCTCCACCTCGAGCCCATGCTTTTGCGGCAACAGCTTTAAACTCGTCCATGAAACGTTGATTCGCTTCTGGATTTGTTTCTGTATGCGAAAAATTGAGTTCGACATAATCTAAATTCAAAGTGCTCAAGAAGTCGTAAGCTTTTTCGACTTCTAAATTTTGAGCGTCAAAAACAGCACTCACTCCAACAGTTCCCAATTCTCTTTTGCGAGCAACCAGATCTTTAAGACCTTCGACAACTTTCGCAGTCATTGGCTTGCCACCGAAGCCAGGACGAACTCTGTCGTTGATTTCAGGTGGTCCATCGAGGCTCACGTTCACGTGACATTTGATTCTCACAAGCATGTCGATATTTTTTTGAGTGAGAAGAGTTCCGTTTGTTGTGATTACGAACTTAAGTTCGATCTCTCTTTCATTTGCGATTTCTTGGGCGTAATTGGCGATCATTTCGATCGCTTCTGGATAAAGCAAAGGTTCGCCACCCAAGAAGTTCAAGTGAAAGAACTCACCCTTTGGAACTTTCGCGAGCAAAAATTTAATCTGTGGCAGTGTTTTTTCGACAGATATTTTTTTTACTGGGTCGCCGTAAGTGCCGTCGCCTCCAGCCGCGCAATAAGTACAAGCCAGATTGCACACTTGAGTGACGTTGAGTGTGATCGATCGAATTCCAAAAGAAATTTTTCCAGATTTAACTTCGGAACTTTCTTCCTTCGACCAATTTTTAAGTTCTGTAAGAGCTTCTGATTCAGAGTCTGGAGAAGTTGCAGCTTCCCAAGCTTGCTCAGAAAGTTCAGCGACTTCTAGATTGCGAGAATGAAAGCCAAGCACAGGGCCAGCTTCCGTTTTCATCGCCAAAATGTCGCCAATTCTTCTTAGAGTCACTTTTACACTCCTGATCACTTACGTTCGCACCAAAAGAGGGCTATTGCAAAAGCCTTGCCATTTTACCTCTTTTGATGAAAGAAAAAAGTTTGTAGTTTCAGCTACTTAACAAATGTATTCAAAATTGATTTAACCGCTGACCGGTGCATTTTGCAACTCTTACTGGATTGGCCATAGATTACACGCAAATAATTTACAGTCGTTGACCTTAAAAATCGGCCCAGTAAACTTTGTGTTGTGAAGATAGAAGAATTTAAAAATTATTTTTATTCAGGTCCAGAATTTATCAATCTGAACAACGCAGGCATGGCTAATATCCCCGATGTCAATCGTAAGACCGCTATTGAGTGGCTCGATCGATTTTATCGTGAAGGGGCTCGTTGCAACGTCGAAGGATGGCGCAAAACTGATGAAGTTCGCACAAAGCTCGCGAAATTTTTAGGAGCCGACGAAGAAGAAGTTGGATGTTTTCAAACAACAGCGGCTGCACTTTCACAAGCGGCCTTTGGAATCAAATTGAATTCGGGTGACGAGATTTTAACTTGGGATCAAGAGTATCCTTCGAATTATTATCCGTGGTTAAAGGCCGCTGAAAGAAGTTCCGCGAAATTGATTCAGATTGAATCAGAAAATTGGCAAACTCCCGTACAAAAAATTTTAAATCGAGTCACGGCAAAAACAAAGGTGATCGCGATTTCGTGGGTGCAATATCAAACAGGAGCAGTCTCGGATCTCAAAATTATTTCGGATGCAGTAAAGGAAAAAGAAGTTTGGCTAGTCGCAGACGTAATTCAAGGAGTCGGAGTTCGCCCTTTCAATTTTCGCGAGAGTGGATTTGATATTGTGTGCGGGGGAAGCCACAAATGGCTTTGCTCTCAGTTTGGTGCCGGCTACATGGTGATCAAAAAAAATAAAATGCATGAACTTCAGCCAATGCAATATGGAGCGATGAGCTTTGGAACTCCCGACACTCCAAAAAATCCTCAGAACCCTTTGCGTTCAACTGCATTTCGTTTTGAACCTGGATCAAAAGCCATGGTGGAGTGGATCGCTCTCGGAGCTTCTTTAGATTTATTTTCTCAGATCGGAGTTCCTACACTTTTCAAAGAAGTTTCTCGTTTGTCGTTGCTGTTAGCGGAAGGTCTTCGTAATCAAACTCATCTTGTTTGGCACGAAGCACCATTCGTCACGTTCGCACCAGCAAACAAAAATAATTTAGAACTCTGCGTCCAAAAACTTGAGGCTGCTAAAATCAGTTTTGCGAGGAGAGGACCGGGAATTCGTCTCTCGGTTCATGCTTATAATCGCGACGAAGAAATTTTGAGAGCCTTAGAAGCCTTGTCCTGATTGATGTCCCAGCTGCACAAGTTTGAATCAAGTTTTTAAAATATTACATAATTCTATTTGCACTTGGATAGTTCGAAACGAGTTTGTTACACGTCTCTCACTAGAGGAGACGATCATGAAGTTCTCACCACATGCTTTTGGATTTTTGTTTTTCACTCTCGCTTCGATTTCTTTCGTACAAGCTGGTTACTATTATGACAGCACGCTTGAACCCATGGTCGAAAGTTATGTCGATCTTTTAGAAAGAACAGCTGACGACAATTGGGCCTCGCTTTCACCGGAAAAAAGAGATCAATGCGAAAAACGTTACGCAGGAATTTTGAATGACGGTGTGATCGATATCCGAATTGCTCTTGGTTATTTTGATGCTTTCGATGGAAAAGCTCTTGATCCCGCGGCTAGAGAAGCACTTCATGATGGACTTGTAGCAAAATGCCGAGGCACTGCAAGATTTTGCGGATTCAAGGAATTCTCCGGTGGCGTGTACTCAAAGCAGGTGCATATTCAGGGACGGCCTTATACTGCACGGATCGAAATGCACAGTGCGGCCGTTACGGATCAAACAAGCAAGAACCAAGGGCGCAATCGTTCAGAACAATTGCAGCGTACCGCGTTCTTAGAAAACTTTTATTCGGCGGCCTTACAAAATGCGGATGCAGTTTTCTACTTCGGTCATTCTCGTAATGGAGGTGGGCCTGATTTTTCTCCTCCGGTTTTAGACTCGCACGGAAAACCTGATTACAGTGGTTACTATCTTCCAAGAAAACCAGGGTATCGATTGATGGAAAGAGCACTTTCTGGCTCGCTAACGCAGGCTAAGGTTATTGGAATGATGTCTTGTGATTCTAAAGATCACTTCTTAAAAAAGATTCGTCCGATGGCGCCACAATCTGGAGTCATTTACTCGTTAGCAGTCATGCCACTGACTCATCCTTACACGGCAATGGTAGGTGGAGTTGATGGTCTTCTTCGTGGAAAGTGTGGGGGCTATCATAAATCATTGCGTATGACTCCCGGAAATGAACAGTACATTTCCATGGACGGAATGTTCGAACGATTATAAGACGAAAAATAAAAGGGCTTTTCTGTCCGCTCTTTGCAGATTTTAAATAAGACTTCAGTCTAGATCTCACGTAAAACTCAGAATTTTTGGTCTGGTTTCCGACACTTGAAGCTAAATCGCTTTGCCCTTGTTGTAAACCTGACTCATTCTTAGAGAATCATGGGAATGAAAGTCAAATATTGGGGTGTGAGGGGTTCACTTCCGTCGTGCCCAACACCAAAGCAAGTTACGGAAGACGTTCGCAGCCTGATGAACGAATATTTTAAAGCGGGCCACAAAGACGCGAGTCAAATCGATGCATTTTTATCAAACCATCATCCGGCACACGTAGGCGGATGGGGTGGTAATACGACTTGTGTCGAGGTTGAAACTTCAACGGCTTCAATCATCATTGATGGCGGCAGCGGAATGAGGAATCTCTCAGAGAAAATCGTTAAGCGTCTGAATAAGCAAAAGCCAATTCATATTTTCATGACTCATTTCCATTGGGATCACGTTATTGGAATTCCGTTTTTTGTTCCGATTTTTATCCCAGGATTGATGTTGAAGTTTTATGCGGTTCAACCAGAATTGGAATTTTTAATTCGCGGGATTTTTAAGAAACCTTATTTTCCGGTTCCGTTTGAATCTTTGCCATCTAAAATAGTTTTTCAACAATTAAGAGAGCGCGCGCCAATCGAAGTGGATGGAGTTAAAATCACTCCTTATCAACTTGATCATCCGGACCCATGTTGGGGTTTTAAAATCGAAGGTGATGGAAAAACTTATGCTCATTGTGTAGATACCGAAGGAACTCGGGTTACGCGAGAACAGCTGGGACCAGACCTTCCACTTTATCAAGGCGTTGATTTAATGTATTTCGATGCGCAGTACACTCTACCTGAACTCGCTGAAAAAGCCAATTGGGGTCATAGTGCCGCACAAATTGGTCTCGACATTGCGATGAGAGAAGGAATCGGAAAACTAGTTTTTGCCCACCACGATCCGGGTGCAGGCACATCACAGGTCTTCGAAGTTGATCAAGCGGTACGCGAATATTACGAGTGGAAAATGAAAGCTATGCAAGCAAGCAACGAGACGGCTCATCCAGTGGATTGGCAGTTTGCGGTCGAGGGACTTGAAGTTGATCTTTGATTTCTCCCAAACTAAGTCAATCACCGCTCCTCGCGATAGCCGCCAAAGCCTTCACTAGCACACTTCGCAAGCTCGTACTCTTCTGAACAGTATCGTTTTCGGTAGTGAGCGTCCTCTGCGCCCAATTGATAATCTCTTTGTTCAACTCCGGAAGGCGTTTTTTTACAAGCTCCTCTTTTGTATCTTGGATCGAAGAAACCTCCGACTCAAACGGAATTCCATACCCAGCAGCAGAGAATGCGTTCGCTTTAGTTTCTTTCATAATTTTTTTCCACTCTTCGATTTTTGTTCCGACGAAATTAACTTCGCCCTTTGGATTCAAACCTTGAAGATAATCAAAAAGTTCTTTGCTAAGTCTGTTGAGAAGAGCTCTTTCTGCGTTTCTGAGAATTTGATTCTCGAGAACAACCCCAGAACCGATAAGTTTGATCTTTTCTGCTCTTTCGAATGGGCTCTCGACAAGAGTTTTGTAGAGGCTCTCTCTCTGTTGAGGAGTCGATTCTTGTAAAAATGATTTTGCCGACTTGAATGAACTGACCTGCGAAAATCCTTTTGCTTTAAGAGTTGCAAAGGCTTTTTCTAAACCTTGGTCGGCTCCCGGGATCAGATAGCTGTACTTAATCGCTTCGGGATTTTGTTTTGCTAAACTCTCATCGATAATTTTTCTTGAGACGAGGGCATCGTACAGTCCGAGTGGAGTGTTGACATGAAGTCTTTGAAGTTTTGCATCGTACCTTGCTGCTTTTAACAAGTTCAAGGACTCAGTTGCGCAGTTGGCTGACAAGAAAAAGTAAAGTCCGCGGTAAGTCCAATATTGCTCAAGTGCTCGATCGATGAATCTTTGCATTTCTTCTTTGTTTAAATTGAGAGGCAAGCTGATTAGGTCGCGGAATTGATTTTTAGAGTAGTCGTCAACGATATCAAGCATCGTCATTAAGTACATCTTCGATGGGTAATCTCCACGCAGACCTGCAATATTATTAATATTCATGTCATCGACTTGTGCGCGATAAGAAATAACAAGGTGATTCGAGATGTCGTTTCGGCAATCAGGTCCGAGAGGGCGGCCCGGCTTGCAATAAACCAATCGATACATCGCATGTCCCCAGCGACTCATAATGGCTTTGGCGCTATCGGCGTAGAGATAATCGATCGAATAAAGATTTTCAGTTGTGAGTTTCTGGAGTCCCATAATTTGAGCTTTTGTACTCTCGGAGTCTAAAGAAACTTCGCGATAAATTTCGCAGCTTTGATTTTTGAATGGCTCGTGAGCAAATTGTTTTTTGTAATATTCATAGTGAACCGGACGGCGGCATTTGTAGTTTGGATCCATGATGAAAAATTCAAAATTTACGGCCAGAGCTTCTTCTGGATCTGCAAGTTCGTAGGGATCTGGATTTCGTTGGTAGTCGGTGAGGTTGGTCCAAGTTTGAACCATTAAACCTTTTTCAAACCATCCCATCAAATGTTTGAAATAGGGATGATTCGAAATCGAGCGGGAGGTATTCATCAAATCTTTGCAAACATAATCATCTCTGCGAATACTCAGAGGAAGGGTATTACAATAAGCAAGGTCTTGTTGATTGAGTTCAGATTGATGATTCATAAAATCATAAAGATGTCCGATTTCGTGAATCACAGCGGCCTGGGCCAGTCTGTAGGTACTTCCATGAGAACAAGGGAAAGCGCGAGCATTCTCTTTGCCGTTAATCATTTCGAATAAAATCGAGTAGTCTACTTCGATACTTTTGACTTTTTTAAGATCAGAAAACCGACTGCCTTTCTGGACTCGGGCGAGTGTTGTTGAAAGAGGAGCAGTCGGAGTTTCAGAGCCACATGGGAGAGCTTGAATTTGTTGTTGTCTTGAGAGAGGACGGAACAGCAAAGTGACTTTTTTGCCGATCACGGTTTTTACTCGAGGAGGAAGAAGCCCCTCAATTTCTGCAATAAAAGTGGAAACCTGAGCCTGCTCGTGTTGAGTTAGGCTGTAGTTTTCAAAATCCAATTTGAATTGGGCTTGCGATGTCGACACAATTGACAAGGTAACAAATAGGGATCCCAGAAACGCCCAAGCTTGTCTCATAGAAATAATCTCCAATTTAAAGCTCCTAATGACAAACCTATTGCCTGCCAGGAAAAACAAACGCCCTCAGTATCTGGATACAAAAGTAGTACCAAAAGTTACCAAAAAAAAAGCCTGGGTTTTCTCCCAAGCTCGCTTTTTTTACTCATATTTCAATGAGACTTAATTACTGTAACAGTGCTGCTGCTAATTCTTCGTCAGATGCAGTGGCCAAATCTGGATTTACGATTTTCATCTGGCCGATAGCTTCTTGAAGAGCTGCAGTCATTTCGTTGCCGGCTAAGAAAATAGCTGCATCTTCTTGGATCACGGCGATTTGTAATCTGTTAGCTGCGGAAGCGGTACTAAGACCAAGAGCAAGTCCTGCAGATGAAGCAACCGCTACGTCACCGTCTGTGTGACCGTGGTGGTGATGATGGCCTCTTCTGTATGAACGGTGTGCAAGCGCAGGAACCGCAAATGAAATCGCAAGCGCGATCATTAAAAACTTCTTCATGAGAACTCCAGTGTTAATGGTTTAACGAACCGGCATAACTTACATCGACTGTAAAAATCCCGGAAGATCGTGTCAGCGAGTTTGTAAAGTTGATAAAGGTCGATCTTCTTTTTGCCAGAGCCTATTTGCAGATAAGAATAGGTGCGGGTTTTATTCTTTTTTAAATACGAGCTCTATTTCAAGGGGGTCATTTTCGTCTTGAATCGCGCCTAAACTTTTTAAATCTACTTCATTTAGTTTTCGAATTTCTGTTGTTTCAGGCCAAGCGAAATCATCTGCGGGAAACTGGCTCCCATAGCCCTTCATATAAGAGAGCCAAATGGGAACAGCACCCGATGCACCCGTGAGTCCTGTAACGGCATTGTTATCAAAACCCACCCAGGAAACAGCAACATGATAAGGCGTATAGCCTGCGAACCATGCGTCTCGGTTGTCACTTGTTGTTCCAGTCTTACCGGCAGCAGGATGGCTGAATCCCGAAGCTGTAATGAATTGTGCGGTTCCCGAGAGCACCGTTTGTTTCATCATCCCCACAAGCTCACTCATAATTCCTGAATCAATGGCTTCAACGCTTTCTGGGGAAAACTCGTAGACGATGTCTCCTTCGACGGTTTTAGCGTGACGAACGAAACTAACCTCTGGCAGATGACCTAAATTCGCCATCGCCATGTAGGCTCTTATGACTTCGATCGGATAAATTTCGAAAGCCCCAAGTGTGAGAGATGGAACCGGATCGAGATTTGATTGAATACCAAGTCTTCGAGCAGTATCGATTATTTTTTCAATCCCGACATTAATTCCAAGTTGTGCTGTAGATGCATTGAGGCTGTTTTTAAGAGCATAAAAAAGCGGAATAGAACCATAGAACTTTTTTTCGTAATTTTCGGGAGACCAAGTTTTTTTGCGGTCTAACTTAAATGTAAATTTGGCATCTTCGATTAACGTGATTGGATTATAAGGTTCTCCATTCGGTGAAATATTCTCAAGTGCCGTCAGATAAACCAGCGGTTTCATGATCGAGCCAATTTGGCGATGGGCATCGATGGCCCGGTTGAACTGAGTTTTTTTAAAGGAACGTCCGCCAACAAGAGCCGCGATCTCGCCGGTTTTTGGATCGCCTGCGAGGATCAGGCCTTCGAGCAATTGACCTTTTTCCTTTTGCGCCATGATTTTTTTATTATTGGCCTCCAGGTAAGCAAGGTGATTGGTGACCGCAGCTTGTGCTGAAGCCTGCGCTTGCAAGCTGAGAGTTGTGTAAATTTTTAGGCCCTGTTCTCGATCAACACCATTCTTTGCCAGTTGTTTGAGGGCGGCATCTACAAAGTACGGAGCTGTTTCGTTGAGTGAGAGACTTTCTTTTTTGGGAAGAGGTTGATTGATGGCGACTTTAAATTCTTCTTCGTTAATAAAACCCTGATCGCGCATTTTTGAGAGCACGAGCTCTCTTCTTTTTTTTGCATTTTCGGGTTTGGTAAAAGGACTCCATAAGCCTGGACTATTGAGGACCGTTGCTAGCATCGCACACTCGTGAAGTTCTAGGTCCGAAACGTTTTTAGAAAAATAATATTGCGAGGCGGCTCCAAATCCGCGTATTTGAAAGGGGCCGCTTTGCCCCAGATAAATAATATTCAAATAAGTTTCTAAGATTTGATCTTTTGTCGCACGAAACTCGAGGACCAGAGACATCATTGCTTCGATCACTTTACGCTTGATGGTTTTCTCTGGAGTTAAGAAATAGTTTTTTACCAACTGTTGAGTGATCGTGCTGCCACCCTGCGCAGAGCGACCTTTTAGAATATTCGTTACAAAAGCGCGCAAAATTCCAGTTAGGCTGATGCCTCCGTGCTCTAAAAATTTAGGATCCTCAATAGATAAAACGGCGTTCAAACACATCGGTGGGATTTCGCCTAAAGATAGTTTTCTCTGAAAAACAGGTTCGGAGCCCAAATATTGAGCAAAAATTTCGGGCTCTAGCTCGACCTGAAACTTAGGTGTTGGAGGATTGCCGGCAAAAGTTCCGACAATTTCTGAATTTGCACTCAATGCGATCAACGACAGAGGGCCTTCTTGGGATTTGTCTTGGGTTCCAGTTACAAAAAGCAAGCATTGCGAGGTTTCATTCGGGAGGTAGGCGCCTAAGAGGTTTTGGCAAGATGCTAATCCAATGAGAGAAAAATCCATGGGATGAAGATTTTGACCTTCAGAACGTTCGCGATAATTTTTTTTAAAAACTCGTTGCCGAAAAGCCGCAATATCAAGGCTTGATCCTGTGCGGAAAGCCTCTGGGGAAGCATAAAACTCAAGGGGAGGAAGAAAGTTTTTTTGTTCGAGTTTTGTTGCGACTTCTTGATCGATTTGCCAAGCCCAAATTCCAAGTCCAAAACAAACGACGGTGACTATCAGCAATATTATTGTTGCGATTCGTTTTGCATTTGTAACGAAAGTTCTGCGCATTGCTTGACATTACGAGGCTATGAAAGTTTAGTCAAAGGCATGAAACTCACACCTGCGCAAATGAAGGCTTTAGTAGAAAAAGTTTTCAACGAGTGGAAAAAGGCTGACGAAGTCATTTTTAAAGATGATGAGAAAAAAGTCTTTGACCGCGCTGTTGAGCACATCAAAAGCGATTATAAAAAAATTGAGGATTTAGAAAAAGAAGTGAATGGAATGTTAGATGAATTGGAGAGATCCAATACAGGCGAATTTCAGAGATACAAAATGTTCCCACTTCTGAAAACCAAACTCGCAAAAGAAAGAAAAATTGTCTTATGATTATTTCGGAAGACAGGCAAACTTACTTGGCGCATTTGATTACCGATAAAATTTGGCATGATGATTTGGTTGATTATAACGATGAAGACCAAGCTCTTCGTTTAGCAAAAAAGGCCATCATGGAATTTGTAAAAGAAGACACTGACATCTCCGAAAAAGCGAAGGCTAAGGTCGCTTCTCTTAAAAGAGGTGTGATCGAGGGTTCTCCCGAGTGGGACGTGATGTTCAGAAAGTATTACGAAGAAGAAAGAAACAAACGTGGCTAAAGCAAAGAAGAAAACAAAAAATAAACCGACTGCAAAGAAAACTATCAAAAAGACGACGAAAATCGTGAAAGCAGCGAGGCCCAAAAAGGTTGCCAGGCAGACGAAATCTGTTCCGAAAAAGAAAACGGCGTCTCCAAAAAAAACAACGGCCTCGAAAGCGGCGACAAAGCCGGCGGCGAAGCCGACACCTAAAACTCAGAATCTGAACTTTGAAAATATTCTGACTCCACTCGATGACCGTATTTTGGCTCAAGCAGTTGCAGTCAGCGATCGAACTCCAGGTGGACTTTTCATTCCCGACACGGCGGTCATCGAGCGCAACAATCGTTGTCGCGTACTAGCCGTTGGTCGAGGTCACACGAGTAAAAAAGGAAAGTTGCGTCCACTCGATGTGCAAGTTGGTGATGAAGTTTTACTCAGCTCCAATGCGGGAAGTCAGGTGCATATTCTTGGGCAAGAATTGTATCTCATTCGTGAGTCCGAAGTTCTCGGAGTAATGAAAAAATAGTGAGTCATGTCGCCACTTTCCGTGAACATATGGTAACGTATGGTGCCATATCGTTTTGTTTGACTGGTTTTCAGTGCATAGTAGTTCTAGTCTAAACGATATCTCTTTCGCTCTTCGCGAAGTAGAGGGGAGTTCCCAATGAAGCGAACCATGTCCGCAAAATTTTTTGCTGCTGCGGGTTTAGTTCTAAGTCTAGGCTCATTTCTAAGCTCGAATGCGGTTGCAATGACATTGGATTGGTCCGGCAATTATCGAGCTGAATATTTTCAAATGGACAGCACAAGTTTGAGTTCTCCTAAGCAAGGCAAGTCTTATTTACTTCACCACCTATCCTTATCTCCAAAAATCGTGGCTTCTGACGGTGTCAATGTCGTTTCAAGATTCAATATTTTTTCTACTCGCAGAGCCGCTTACGCCAACTCTCAGGTGGGCGACGAGTGGGGCGGCGGAGTTGATGATGGAACTGCAACTACTGGAACTGAAGATAGCAACACTTTTTCACAGAACCAAAACTCTTCCGGAATTCAAGTAAGTGAATTGTATTTAAAAGTTGATCAGGAGTATGGCTCTCTTTTAGTGGGAAGAGTGCCAATGCAGTTTGGTCTTGGGATGACTCACAATGCGGGTCGCGGTGAATTTGATCACTGGTATGATTCACGAGATGCGGTTGGATACAAATTTGTCGTCGGGAATTTGTACTTTATGCCGATGTTGGCAAGAACATTTAGCGGGACTCCTGGAGATGGTCGCACAATCACAGATCAGATTTTCAATTTACTTTATGAAAATGTTGAAACCGGATCGACTCTTGGAATTTGGTGGGAAACAAGAAAAGCGTCAGCAGCGGCTAACGACTCTCCACTGGTTATCGATGGCGTCACCTACACTCCAAGCGGCGGATTCAATTCTCAGAATATCAATTTGCTTTTGGGAAGAGAATGGGGATCATTTGATTTTAAGATCGAAGCCGGATTTCTTACTGGAGATGTGGGAACCAAAACTTCGACTGGAGAAGGGCTTGAGCTCAACAGTTACGGTTTCGTCACTCAAATGAACTATCAACCCGATGCTTCTAAAACGAAATGGTCTTTGAATGCCGGTATGGCGAGTGGAGATAATCCTGAGACAGACGAAGTTCTCGAGGGATACTTCTTCGATCGTAACTACGATGTAGCTTTCTTATTATTCAATCATCGCATGGGTGGCGGAGATTTCTTTCGCACGAGCATGACTCGCAATAATAAAGCACCTGTCGACGCAAAGAATGCTTATGACGACGAATCTGTTTCGAACGTAACATTCCTCGCACCTCGTATTACTTGGGCATACAGCGACAAGCTCGATATTCAAAATACATTAACTTATGCGCAATTAGTTCAAGATCCATTTGTAGATGCCGGCGGAAAGAAGACAGGTACTGCAAAAGATTTGGGATTCGAATGGGACTTGGAATTTATTTACAAGCCTCGTGAAACTGTAAAGTGGGTTACTCAGTTCGGTGTTCTCTCTCCAGGAAGCGCATTTGAGGGAGGAAATCGGGACTACGATAAAAAATCAACGTTTGGATTTGCAACGAAAGCCGCCATCAGCTTTTGATCCAGCTCGAAAAGGCAACTTGTACGACATCTTGAATGCATCTCGAATCTCGGCCAGTGGCGGAGCAGGGCCCCCGAGGGAAACCTCGGGGGTTTTTTTCGGAAAATGCCAGGAAGTGGTTTCTAAAAGATAAATTTCGGATT